>JBDTYM010000079.1:0-17843 GCA_040005635.1 Dokdonella sp.
CCCTCTCCCCCAAGCGGAGCTTGGGGGAGAAGGAGTACCAAGCGCGCTCCACGTTCGAGCAACCTAAGCCCTCTCCCCCGACAGCTTCATCGTTGGGGGAGAGGGTTGGGTGAGGGGGCGGGGGTTCGGTAGCGCAAGGCGCTGCAGAATTCGCATGCAGGCCCTCGGAGCGACCTTCAGCCCGCTGTCTCGTGCAGCTGTTTCGACGCACGCAGCACGTCGCGAAAGGCCCGGTATCGACCGCGGCAAGCCCGCTCATCTCGGTGCAGCAGGTGGCATCCACTCCTCCCGCACGACATGCGCATCAGGCCTGCTGTGTCGCCTTATGCGTCCTGCGCGGCAGCTTCCAGTTCGGCCGTGGAAAATGGCAGGTGTAGCCATTGGGAAAATGCTGCAGGTAGTCCTGATGTTCCGGTTCGGCCTGCCAGAAATCGCCTACCGGTACCACCTCCGTCACGACCTTGCCGGGCCACAGGCCGGAGGCGTCGACGTCGGCGATGGTGTCGAGCGCCACCTGCTTCTGCGCATCGCTGGTAGTGAAGATCGCCGAGCGATAGCTCTCGCCGATGTCGTTGCCCTGACGATTGCGTGTGCTCGGATCGTGGATCTGGAAGAACAGCTCCAGGATCTGCCGATAGCTGGTCCTGGCCGGATCGAACAGGATTTCGATCGCTTCGGCATGGTTGCCGTGATTGCGATAGGTGGCGTTGGGCACATTGCCGCCGGTGTAGCCGACGCGCGTGGAAATCACGCCTTCCTGACGGCGAATGAGGTCCTGCATGCCCCAGAAGCAGCCGCCAGCCAGTACTGCACGTTCTTCGCTCATCGCACGTCCTCCACCTGATCGAGATAGTCGCCGTAACCCTCGGCCTGCATGTCCTCGCGACGGACGAAACGCAGCGAAGCGGAGTTGATGCAATAGCGCAGTCCGCCGCGATCGCGCGGGCCGTCGTCGAACACGTGGCCGAGATGGCTGTCGCCGTGCTTGGAACGCACTTCGGTGCGCACCATGCCGTGGCTGCGGTCGTGCAGCTCGTTGACGTTCACCGCGTCGATCGGCTTGGTGAAGCTCGGCCAGCCGCAGCCGGATTCGAATTTGTCCGACGAGGCGAACAGCGGCTCGCCCGACACGATGTCCACATAGATACCCGCCTCGTGGTTGTCCAGCAAGGCGCCGGTACCCGGGCGCTCGGTCGCGCCTTGCTGGGTCACGCGGTATTGCTCCGGCGACAGTTTCGCGATCGCCGCGGCGTTCTTTTCGTACTTCGGCATGCTGTTCTCCAATGGCGGTAGAACGGTCGCAGCAGGGAACCCCGCCGCGGCGCCACGAGACAGTTCGTCGTGGCGGCTATGGCGCCTTAAATTTGGTCTATTTTGGCGCGAACAAGGGCCGCGTGCGCACCTCGCACGGGCTGCAGCTGCGAAACCCTTTCGGGCGGTGTCGACCCTGTCGCGTCTGCATGTCCTGATCTCGTCCATCCCGGCGTTATAGGAAGGAGGGCGCCCTGCGGCGCGATCGGGGGATATCCAGATGGGTTCGATCGATCGCCTGCCTTGTGCGCGCCCGCTATGTGCGGCCCTTGCGGCGGCGCTTGCCCTGGCCAGTTTCCCTGCAACCGCAGGCCAGCCGGCAGGTGCCGCCGCACCCGCATCGGCCTTCGCCCCGCGTGGCGGGGGTGGTGGCAGCGTGGTCGTGGTGACGAACTGCGACGACAGCGGACCCGGCAGCTTGCGCGACGCGGTGGTCAACGCCGTCGCGCAGGACGCGATCGACGTGAGCCAATTGCCCTGCGCCGACAGCACGATCACCTTGACCAGCGGTGCGATTCCGGTGACTGCGGCGGACCTCGTGATCAGCGGCGTGCCGCTGCTGCGCGCGCCCGGCGATGCGGCGCATGCGCCGGCGCCTGCCGGCGTGTTTGCGCCACCGATCATCGACGGCAACGGTACCGATCGCATCTTTGACCACAGCGGAACCGGGCACCTGTATCTCGACAATCTCAAGCTGCGCCACGGTGTCGCGCTGGGCGGCGGTGGCTGCGTGCGCTCGACCGGCAGCCTGACGATGTTCTCGATCACGGCCAGCGGCTGCAGCGCCAACGAGTTCAACTTCGGCGACGCCAGCGGCGGCGGCATCAGCGTCGACGGCAGCGTCTACATGAATACGAGTCACATCAGCGGCAACACCGCCAACGGCGTTTCCTTCGTGCGCGGCGGCGGACTGTTCGTCGGCGGTTCGCTGATGATGAAGTTCAGCACGATCTCCGGCAACAGCGCGATCGCGGCGGCCGGCGGATACGGCTTCGGCGGTGGCCTGTACGCCGGCAGCGTGGCCAACCTCGGCTACTCGACCATCTCCGGCAACAGTGCCAAGGACGGCGGCGGCGTTGCGCTATTCGCTGCGGACGGCTCAACGCTCAGCATCGTCGACTGCACGATCTCCGGCAACAGCGGCGCGATCGGCGGCATGCTCGTCTCGACCGCAGCGTTGCAAATGGCCTCCACGACGATCGCGTTCAACACCTCCACCGTCGCCGGCGGCACCGGCGGCCTCGCGCTCGGCCGCACCTCCAACCTGCAGAGCACGCTGATCGCGCACAACCTGTCGCCGGACGGCCCCTCGGATGTCGCCGCCGACTGCGGCATGGCCAAATGCAGTCAAGCCGTCGAAGGCGCCAACAACTTGTTCATGGCGGCCACGCTCACGGTCCCGCCCGACACGCTCAGCACCGACCCGTTGCTGCTCGGGCTCACCGACAACGGCGGCCCGACGCAAACGCATGCACTCGCTGCGAACAGTCCGGCGATCGATCATGGCAATGCGCTCGGCTTGGGCGGCACATCCCCGGTGAACTCGGATCAGCGCTACTACGGCTATGGCCGCGTCGTCGGCATCAGCGCCGATATCGGCGCGTTCGAATTCGGTGCGGCGCCGGATCGGATTTTTACGAATGGGTTCGACCTCGAATCACGTGTGCAGCCGTGATCGTTGCGCCGCCCCGCTGGATCTTCTGATCCAGACTCTCGAAAAATGTACCTGACACCATTTGCGATGTCGGCTGCTTCGTGTCGGCTTTGTCCGCTGCTTCACGTAAGTTGAATGCGCGGGCCTTGGGGAAAACGGGTGATCGCCGATCGCCGCCCGGCCGGAGAAGTCCATGAAGATTCGTTCGCCGCTGAGCTCGTTCGTCGCGCGTTTCGTGATGCCCTCGCTGCTCGTCATTTCGAGCGCACTCGCGTTGCTGGCGCCAATATCCGTTCGCGCGACAACCTTCATCGTCAACAGCACCGGCGATTCCGGGCCTGGAACGCTACGCCAGGCGATCCTCGATGCGAACGCGCAGACCATGACCGGCGAATTCCTTTGCAGCGGCCATCAGATCTCATTCGCGATCCCAGGCGCCAGCGTGCACACGATCCAGCCGCTGTCGGCGCTGCCGCCATTGCTGATCACGATCAACCTCGACGGATTCACCCAGCCGGGCGCGGTGCCGAACAGCGCTGCGCAAGGCAACAACAGCGTGCTGGCGATCGAGCTCGATGGCAGCCTCGCCGGCAACGCGGACGGATTGCTGCTTTCATCGTCGACGTGCACGGCCGGCGGGTCGGTCATCCGCGGACTCGCGATCAACCGGTTCGAAGGCGCCGGCATCCGCCTCGAAACGTTCTGTACGCCGCCGATGATTTGCCCCGTCGGCAACGTGCTGATCTTCGGCAACTTCATCGGCACCGATGTGACCGGCTCCATTGCGATGGGCAACGGTTTCGGCGCGACCTTGCGGCCCGGCATCGCGCTCGGCTCGAACAGTACGCGCACGATCATCGGCGACCAGGTGCTCGAGGAAGGCGGTCCGAACGACCCGATCGCGGCCGATCACAATGTGATCTCGGGCAACGCGCTGGACGGCATCCTGCTCGATTCGACGCCGCCGGCCGCGGTGTCGTTCGACCAGCGCATCCGCAACAACACGATCGGCCTCAATGCCGCCGGGACCGCCGCGTTGCCGAATGGCCGTCATGGCATCTACGCGGCGATCGCCAGCGACGCGACGCGGGTGCAGGACAACCTGATTGCCGGCAACCTCGGCGACGGCGTGCGCATTCTCGGCAACGTGTCGCCGTCCAACATCCTGCGCAACGGCATCGGCATCGGCGAGAACGGCGTGGCCTTCGGCAATGGCGGCGACGGCGTCCATGTGGGCGGTGCCAGCAGCCAGATGACGCTGGGCTTCCGCTACACGCTGAGCCCATTCGAAAGCGCCAGCATCGCCAACAATGGCGGCGCCGGCGTCTATGTCGACGACACCTCCACGCTCGACACCGTGGTCCCTTCGGTCGCCGGCAATGCCGGGATCGCGATCGACCTGGCGCCGGGCGGGATCACGCCGAACGACGACCTCGACGCCGACACGGGCCCGAACGAACTGCTCAACGCGCCGATCCTCACCGGCGCGAGCGTGGACGCCGCACTCGCCGGCACGATCACCGGCACACTCAATACGACGCCGGGCGTACCCACGGAGATCCATTTCTACGTCAGCGACGGCTGCGGGCCGGGCGGCAACGGAGAGGCACAGCATGTCGTCAGCGATGGCCAGATCCCGGTGTCGGCCACGGCCACCGGCGACGCGCTGGGGAACGCGACATTCAGCGCGGCAGCGCCGTTCCTGCCCGTCGGAAAATTCGCCAGTGCGCAGTCACGCAGGTTCTCCAGCATCGCGATTCCGCCGGCCTTGGAAGTATCCGAACTTTCAGCGTGCGTGCTGGTCACTTCCGCCGTCGACCTGATCTTCAAGGATGGGTTTGACTAGAACAACGGGGACGGAACAACGGCGGAACAACGGGAACAACGGGGACGGAGGCGGTTAAGTCACTGTTAGCCCATGTCTTTGCAGCGCAGGTACTACCCTATGCTCGAAGTCGCCGGCGCGATGAAGCACATGGCTTGACGACCTCGTCCCCTTTTCGCTTCACCCGCTGGATCTTCTGATCCAGGCTCTCGAAAAATGTACCTGACACCATTTCGCTCTACTTGCGCGCCGCAAACCCCGCCAGTTCCGCCACCGCAGCGCGGTCGTCCTCGCTCGGCTCCGCAGTCGAAACGAACACTAGACGGAACATGCGGCCGTTCGACACGAACAGCGCCTCCGCACGCGGGTTGCCTTCGCTGCAGTGATGCATCAGGCCGGAGGGCTTGCCGAGCTTCGGCAGCGCGTCGACCGTGCAGCCGCCGACTGCGAGCATGCTTTCCGCCATCTGCCGGCTTTGCGCATTCTTGGTGACCGATACCGTGATGACCTTGCCGCCTGCCGACATCACGCAACTATCCGCATTCGGCACGATCGCCGACACCTCACCGGTCGGCAGCAGGCGCTTGACCACGCCCGCGGCGAGATACGGGCAATTGGTTTCCTTCGCGAGCGCCTTCGGACTCGATGCGACACCCAGCGTCGCCGCGATCAGGTGCGCGGCGAAGTCGCGCTGCGCCGGCGTGATCGCGTCCTTCAGATTCAGATAGCCCGACACATTGACGCTGCCGCGATGCCCATAGAAGAACATCGACTTCGGATCGACCTTGCCGGCGTCGTTCTTCGGCTGGTAGCTGAAGCCTTCATCGCCGAGCACCAGCATCGGCTCGAGCAGGCTGGTCGCCACCACCGCCTCGCGCATGCTGACCGCGGAGGCTGTCGCCGCCTCGGTGGAGGCCGCGACCATGTGATTGAAGCCGAAACTGATGCTCGAGTTCGCGGTCATGAAGCTGCATTCGCCCGCTCCGCCGGACAGCACGTGCCACGGCGCCACCTCGGAGAAACCCTTGTCGACCATCGCGGTTTCGATGCGTGGACATTTCTGCGCGGCGAGCGCTGCGGTATTCGCGAACAGCAGGCACGCGCCGACTAGCCAAGAGCGTTTCATGGTGATTCCCCAATGCATGGTCAAACACGGGGGCACGGGTCCGGCGTGCATCGCTGCCGCCATGGTCCCGTGCCCGTCTCCCCAGCGACAGCGCGGGCGGGCCTGTCTCGCTTAAAGAAACGGAAGATGGCGCGATTGCGTGCCAGGAAGGGCGACGCGTCGGCAACTTGGGGCCAGCGGCGCACCGCACTATTGACTCAACGCGCTTCTGGCGTCGTCTTTTCGAGGATCTTCATCGACTCGGCATTCTTGCGCTGCCATTCCGTCAGCTCCGCATCCGACCGTGCGCGGGCACGCGTTGAGGCTTCCTCATTGCTCACCTCGGTCGGCGCCGACACGAACGCTTCGCGAGCGAGCGGTGGCGGCTGCACGCGTGCGGACTGACTGGCGGGCGCGGCCCCATGCGCCGGAACCAAGGTGTGCGAAACGCGATTCAACACGAATTGCATGAACAGCCAGAAGACTGCGGCACTGATGAACCCGGCCCCCAGCTTCGCGATCAGTCGGCTGGCAGGCCCATGGGCTCCGTAGCGACGTCCTGCCCGTCCTCTACCGTGCGATGCAGCCATCGCGCCGTTCGCTGCACGCGAGAACTCCGCGTCCGCTACCGGCTCGGGCAAAGGACCTAGCATGGCGCGCAGCTGCGTGCCGTCGATCAGTTGAACATGGCCGTGCTTGTTGGCCGATTCGATTGCGTACTTCGTGAATTCGCCGCTGGTCGCAAGGATCGCGCCCGTGGCGCTGTGGTTGACCATCAGGCCGATCAGCTGATGCACGTAGTTGTGCGGTACCTGACTCTTCCAATGCTTGCAGTCGACCAGGATGAACTCATCGCCCTTGCGCAACTTGAGGTCTATACCGCCATCGAAGCGAGCGCCGGTGTTGCCGGTGCCAGTGTGTTCGACTTGATAGCCGCGTCCGCGATAGTGCGTGGCAAGCAGCGCCTCGACGCTCGCCCAATGCGTGCGTGACAACGAGTCGTCGTGGGAATGAACGTTTCTGCGTCGGCTCATCGAGATACTTTCCGTCACTCAGCCCCGTGAAAAATGTACCTGACACCTTTTCCGCGCGATCTCTGAAGGCGTCAGGTCGAAGGCGCGACTCGCCTCGGCCACCGTCGTCTTGCCCTGGATGATTTCCAGCACCAACGCGGACTTGCGCCGCGCGGTCCAACGCTTGATCTCTTCTTCCATCACTGCACTCATCGGTGTCTCCTTCGTCAAAGGTTACACCTGAGCAGGAAATCACTGGGTCATTACAGTTGTCGCATATCGCGGGCGGAAGGTCGCGCAGGTAAATCGGGCCGCCGCGCGTCGTTGGGCGTGACTTGTCGCGCATCCGCCGAGCATAGCGCGGCGGGTCTCAGCGATTGAGAGGGCGCGACGATCGGACCGGAATCAGCGCCTCACTGACGGTGCGCACGTTCGATTGCAACCCCTAGCTGCGCTGATGAGGCTCAGACTAACCGTTAACTCGAACTGCAGCCAGCCCTGCGAAGCCTATCGAAAACATCAGTGCAATGAGCATAGTTCGTGAGGCCGCGGGCACGGAGACAGGCGCTGCTTCGAAGACATTTGGGAAGTAGTCATTGCTAGGGTCTGTGTCTGTATCTTCAAGGGTATAAACAGTAAATCCCGATGAAAACGAGTACCGTGTGCTAGAATAATAGGAAATATCAAACGTGCAAACTCTTGATTCGCCCGCAGGAATCGAATAAAAATAGAAAATCCATATAAGCGCAATAGTATTGTCGATCGACGGCTCACTCACAAACCGTTCCACCGCACAGCCTGAGATTGGTCCCACGACCTCGAAAGGAGGCGGCGCGTTCGTTATATCGAACTGGTCTTCAAAAACATCTATAGATGGAGTATCGCCGGGCATGGTCCCCGCGTTATCTGGCCCAGCATTGAATACAGTCAAGGTAACCGTCTGCCGGCCATTTTGGACGAACGTGCTGGGAGTAACATTTGCAGTAACCGAAAGATCCACTATCGGGCGCGGTACGCCCCCCAGCGCGCTCATGCTTACCATTAGCGTCAGAAGAAACGAGAGTTCCCTGTAAATTGATGGCGAGCGCATATTTCATCCTAAAAATTTACAGCTGGACACGCGTTCGTTTCGTCAAAGCCACTCGCGAATACGAGGTCCGGACGTGACCTAAATCCAGCCGTAAGGCCGGCGAGATTGGTTAGCGTCATCGCGTTGTTCTCGCCATAAAAGGTCACGGGCGCTCCAGTAGGTACGCCCATAAAAAATACCCTTGGGTTCGAGAATTGAAGCAATCTGACCGGGTGAGCGGCGTCAAACTCTTGTGACATGATGGTCTCAAAGCCCGGCACGCCGCCGCCTGCAACTTTGTTATAGCCGAACGAGTAGGGGAATGAAGCGGTAGATGGCGTAGCCATAGTGTGGGCGGGGTCATGATCAGCGCCCAGCACGTGACCTAGCTCGTGCGTAAATGTATCCACAACAGCGCATTGAACAGTTTCAATTAAGTATGTCCAATTGGAAAACGCAGGGCCGTTGCCACACCCTGGAGCACCGCCGCCACAATCTGGCCGTTGTATATAGGAGACTCCGCATTCGCCCAAGTTCGCTTGGGTATCTACCAGCGTCGAAACCACATCCGCACCTACTAGATCTCTAAAGGACCTAATGTTTGTGCTAGCCTGAATTCTGTTTCTGTCAAGCGCTGCATTAGCTTGGTTGGGCGGGGTCAGCAGGGTAAACCCGTTCAAACGTGCGACTGTTACTTCGCCAATCTGAGCTGGAACTAAGCTATGAGCGAAGGCTGTATTCATTGAGCTGACGTTCTGGTAAATATAAGTCATCGCTCCGGCCATGTCGCGACAGTCGGAAGGGTTTCCGCCAGCCTGAATACGAGCTTGATCGGTTACCAAAACGAGCATGTCGAGACTAGTTGTCGTTGCGACCATTGATGGCGAAGAAAATCGAATTTTCTTTACGGTCGCCGCAGATATTTTTTCATCCGTCCAATTGACTATTGCTGAGTTCTCCCGGCCTGCTACTATTTTCGCAGGTGTCTGAATGGCTTCTGTGCCTTCACCCACGATGGTGTCATTGGTCTCGAAGAATGCTTGATTGAGTTCTTTCAACGAGTTCCACGCAATGGCGAATCGTCCAATTTCGCCAGTGATCACGCCGACCGCGTTGCCTCGATGGACAGTGAGCCGGAGATCATAGCCATTTCCTTGACCAGACCAGGTATATGAAAATTCGTCTACTGGAAATCCCGGAATCGGGATGATTTCGCAGCCGCTTAAGTCGCCACGGTCACATGCCTGAGGGTCGCGCTCTCCGAAGCCTTCGCGCCTGTCCATATTTTCCAGAGAGATATTCACGTCCAAATTGCCGCCCTGACGAGGAATATGGACCGCTATAACTGTTGGCATATTCGCTACGCCAACAACGTCCAACGCAGAGGCCCATTGCGAGAATGAGTCGGGCGGTGGCGGCGCATCAGAATAAACCAGGCTGGTAAATAACTCTAAGGGTCTGTCTTGGGCGGCTGCCGCAACGCTGCAAATCAAACCCAGAAAAAGAAACCGCAAGGTCTTGGTAATCACTGATGCCTCCCCAGTCCGATGAAAAAGACGTGCGTATCTTTACATACGTATGCAACGGTACAGCGACGACCTAAATGGGATAAAGGTGTCAGAGTCATTTTCCTTGCTGCGATCATCGCCGCTGCATCGCCTTAAACCGCTCTCTCTCGCCCTTCGGCACCACATCCGCCTCCCTCTTCGCCTGCAGCAACGCGCGCTCCCCCTCCGGCAGCTGGCAATTGCGAGACAGCGTCGTCGCACCATCGGCGTTCTTCGCAGTGACGTCCTGCACATTCACGACGACCGCCAACGTGTCACCGAGCGGTTCCAGCGCCAGGCATACCTGATCGATCGTCGCCATGCTGCGACGCTGCGCACCGTCGACCATCACGGCAAGGTTCGCGCGGTCCAGCCAGATGGCGGTGCGTACGCCGGGCAACTGACGCACGGCGGCGCGCGCGGCTTCGTGATCGATCGGGCGGGTGGCGTCGGGCAGGCGGATCGAGCGCGCGTAGTCGTGTGCGACGGCATTGATATGCCCTTCGGCTGCGCGCGAATCGCCCAGTGCCATGTTTGCGTTTGCACCGGCCAGGTGGCCGACGATCGCGTACGGGTTGATTGGCTGGCCGGCTTGTTCGGGTCGGCGCGCCTGCGCGGTTTGATCGGCTGCGCGTTGCTGACATGCCGTCGCACCGAGCGCGCTGATGGCTATCAGCGCGAAGGCTACGGCTGCTCGCATGACGTGACCGCGCGGCTCTGCTGCTACGACGTTCATCCCTGATCCTCGCTCCCCTCGGCGTTGATCGAACGAATGCAACAAGAAGGCCAAGCGCACTGGCGTGCGCGTTGGTGCGCGTGCTCGTGCGATGGCGTCTCCCCTGCTCACGCGCGATTGTCAGGATCGGCGCGTCGGCGCGTGACAGCGTAGACGCAATGCGGTCGCGCGGCCGCGCGTTTACGTATGTGGGCGTTTCGTGAAAAGCGCTGCGTGTTGCCGGTGCGCTCGCTGCTTGCGTCATGGTCGTGTTCGCCACTGCGCGATCCATGCTGACTCTGTGGGTCTACGGTTGGCGTGCCTCGCTCGGTCGTGTGTCGGGCGCGGTTGAATTGCAACGCGGTCTGGAGTGCGGCGATTTCCTTGACCTGTTTCGAACTGCGACTGCGCATCTTCATCGAGCCCCCGCCCCCTCACCCCAACCCTCTCCTCCGACGGAGTCGGGGGAGAGGGGGTACGGGGCGTCGCGACAAATTGCGGCGAAAGTGAATCTCCCGCTCTTTCAACGGCCTCATCGTTGGGGAGAGGCTGCGCGAGGGGAGTGGGTTTGGCAGGGCGAATCACTGCTGTCTGGACGCGCAGCGAATTCTTCGGCCTGTTTCGAACTGCGACTGCGCATCTTCATCGAGCCCCGCCCCCTCACCCCAGCCCTCTCCCCCGACGGGGTCGGGGGAGAGGGGGTACCGAGCGTCGCGACAAAAAATCCGGATGCAAATGCGAAGCTTGCCCTCTGACCCAACAGAGTCGGGGGAGAGGGGGCATGGGGCGCATAGCGGTCGGCGTCGGGTGGCCGCCACCGATAGTTTTCGAGCGAGGCCGTGTCACGCAGGCTGAATGCGCGCCGCAGTCCACGAAGCGCGTTCACCGCGAAGCCATCGTCGGCTCGCCAGCATGGGTGGGAGTTCGACCGAACCCTTTGCTGGAGACGCCCGTGACCACGACCCCGCAGGACATCGAAAAGAAATTCTGGAAGGCGCTCGAATCCGATCGCACGATCATGCTCGGCATCAACGGCGTCGAGGACGGGCATGCGCGGCCGATGACGGCGCAGGTCGAGGGCGAGAAGGGGCCGATCTGGTTCTTCACCTCGAAGGAGAACAGGCTGGTCGCGCTGCTCGGCCAACACGACCGCGCGACCGCGGCGTTTTCGAGCAAGGGCCATGACGTGTTCGCGAGCATCCAGGGCACGCTGCGCGTCGACAACGATCGCGCGACGATTGATCGACTGTGGAACCGCTGGGTCGCCGCGTGGTTCGAGGGCGGCAAGGACGATCCGAAGCTGACGTTGCTGCGTCTCGACGCGGAGAGCGCCGAGGTGTGGATCGATGCGTCGAGTTTGCTGGCCGGCGTCAAGCTGCTGCTCGGCGTCGATCCGAAGGAAGAGTTCAAGGACAAGGTGGCGCAGGTGAATTTGCGTTGAATGATTCCGGAGAGCGCGTGCGCCGTGTCCGTCTGGCGCGCGTACGCCGGGGGGAACGTCCGCGCAAAGACCGTGAGATCGCACGCACGTGAGCACGGCCGCGCGAGGACGCACGCTCGCTCGCGATCAACGCATCGGCGTCGCATCCGTCTGCTCGGCGAAGAACCGCAGCATCTCGCGGCTTGCGTCGGGACCCAGCGGCGCGGTGAACGAGCCGCCCGCGTCGCCGCCCGACCACGCGTGCGCGCCGCCGTGCACACGCCACTGCTCCAGCCGCGCGCGGCCGTCGTCGGAGGATTCGACGATGCGCGTGTAGGCGACGCCTCCGGTCGAGCTGCCGCTGCGGGTTTGCCGGTGCAGCGGCGTCGCGCCCCTCGCCTGCGCTGCGACCTGATCGCCATTGATTGATGCGACCGTGGTGTCGGCGTCGCCATGAAAGACGATCGTCGGCACGCTGCGAGTGGATGCGGCGGCTTGCGGTGCGGCGCCACTGCGCATCGCCGCGAACGCCGACGGCATGTCGTGTGCGGCGCCGGGCGCGAGGCCCGAATGCACGCCGACCGCTGCGTAGAGATCCGGATAGGCGGCGCCGAGGATCGCTGCCATCGCGCCGCCGGCAGAGAGGCCAGCGATGTAGACGCGGCGCGCATCGATCGCGAACGCCTGCATCACCTCGCGCGTGATGCCGGCAATCAGGGCGGGCTCGCCGTGATCGCGCTGCTGGTCGGCGGCGTTGAACCAGTTCCAGCATTTCGACGCGTTCGCCGTTTGCGACTGCGCGGGATAGACGACCAGGAAGCCTTGTTCCTCGGCAAGCGCATTCATGCGCGTGCCGCGCGCGAAGTCGTCCGGCGACTGCGTGCAACCGTGCAGCATCACGACCAGCGCGCGCAGCGTGCCGTCGTACGAACTTGGCACATAGAGTTTGTACTTGCGGTTGGCGAGCGCTTTGCCATAACTGCGGTCTTCGAAGCGCGCGCCGGGCGGTAGCGGATCGGTCGATACTTCGGCCGTGTTGCCGACGCGGATGCGCGGTTTCAAAACCCGTTCAATTGTCGCGTGCAGTGACGATCGCGGCGGAGACGGGGTTCGATTTGATCGTTGCGCTGAAGGGTGCGCTGTCGTCTCCGGCGGCGCAGGCGCCGTCCAGGTGCCGCCGTTGCTCGGCGACGGCGGCTGCATGTCAATGATCGGTGCGGCGTCGCTCGCGGCGTGCGTGGCAGCCGGCAGGTCGTTGGGTGCGGCGTCGGCGAAGAGGCCACCGCGCAGCAGACGCATGGCTTCGTCGAGACGGCCTTCGCGCGTCAGGCGGGTCACGGCGGCCATGTCAATGCTGGGCAAAAATTTCATGAGGATTTCCGGTCAGTGGCGCGCGAAACAAGGTGGCGTGCCCGGCCGTTCGCCGAAGGGCGTATCAGCGGATGCGGTCCGCCAGCGCGGCTTTCACCGCGGGATCGGCCTGCAAGGCGCCGAGTACGTGCAACGAGCCGATGGTGTCGCGCGCGAGTTTCGGCGTGACATCGGATGCGATTGCAACCAGGCCGAGGACCTGGATGTGCAGCATTTCGCCGGCGGCCTTGGCTGCTTCCAGATCCTTGCGCGTGTAACGGCGCAGGCCGAGGTCGAGCCGATGGCGCGCGACGCTCTTGCTGACCACCTCATCATGGCGACCCAATTGGTTGCGGATGGCCGTGCGGATGAAATCGGTACGGTTGGAATAAAACCCTTCCTGCACGAGCAGGTCGATCTGGCCGAGGTCGACGAAGCCGAGGTTGATCGTGATCTTCTCGCTTTCAGGCACCTTGGCCGCGATCTCGCGGGTTTTGCTCGCCATCGTTATCCATCCATATACCATCTGCGTGGATGGTATGCGGGCGATGGCAATATTTGCAAGGGCGACTCATTGCGAAGCAGGCAGCCCGGCCGCGTCGCCAACCTGCCACTGGACGTCTCTAACGGTTCGGCGGCGTCGCGCGGCAACGCACGCGCCTGCGCGCGCCACTTGGCAAAGGCGTCGACGCGCCGATCGGACGCTTGGACGGATGAAAGCCTGCGGCTGGCGGGCCGGTCAACTCAGAAGCGACCGCTTGGACCTGCGATCACTCGCCATTGACGTGCACATGTGGCAAAGCCCGACCGGCCGATAAGGGACGGCAGCGGCGACTGAGCGTAGGCTCACGAGATCGAATGTATCGGTTGCGAGAATTGCCGGTCGAAATCCCGCCGTCACTGTTCGAGGAGATCCGTTTCATGCCGCCACTCGGAGCAACAACCGCCACGGTCGGTGTCGCCGCGCGACCGCGCGTCTACACCCGCCACACGCTGGCGATCCGCGTGATGCACTGGATCAATGTGCTTGCGTTTTTCCTGATGCTGATGAGCGGCCTGCAGATCTTCAATGCGCATCCCGCGTTGAACTGGGGCAAGTCGTCCTATGACGGCAAGCCGCCGCTGCTGGAGATCGGCGCGCACGCCGCGGCCGATGGCGCGGCCGTCGGCACGACGACGATTTTCGGGCGCGAGTTCACCACCACCGGCGTGCTCGGCGTGTCGGCCGGCGACGACGGCTCGCCGGCGGTGCGCGCGTTTCCGGCGTGGGCGACGCTGCCCGGCGTGCAGTGGCTGGCGATGGCGCGTTCGTGGCATTTCTTCTTTGCCTGGATCTTCCTGCTGAATGGCCTGTGCTATGTCGTCTACAGCGTCGCGACGCGGCACCTGCGCCGCGACCTGCTGCCAAATGCGGCCGATACGCGCTCGATCGGCCGCTCGCTGAAGGACCATCTGCTGCTGCGTCATCCCAAGGGCGAGGCGGCCACGCATTACAACGTGCTGCAGAAGCTCACCTACCTCGTCGTCATTTTCGTGCTGCTGCCCGGCATCATCGTGATGGGCTGGGCGATGTCGCCGTGGATCGACGCGCTGTGGCCGGGCTGGATCGATCTCGTCGGTGGGCGCCAGTCGGCGCGCACGCTGCATTTCGTGTTCGCGTTCGCGTTGCTCGCGTTCGTGCTGGTGCATGTGTTCGAGGTCGCGATCAGCGGACTGTGGAACAACCTGCGCTCGATGATCAGCGGACGCTACGTGGTACCGCCGGAGGATACGCATGAATGACTCGGCTTCGCGGCGTCGCTTCATCGTGCGCGCGGTGACCGTCGCCAGCGGCGCGCTGCTGGTCGGCTGCGAGCGGCTTTCGCGCACGGCATGGTTCAGCAAGATGCTGGCGGTAGCGGAGTCGATCAATCTGGCCGCGCGCAACGCAGCGCCGCGCGCGACGATGGCGCAGGAATTCAGCGCGGCGGATCTGTCGCCGTCGTTTCGCAGCAACGGCACCGCCAACCCCGACAACGCCGATTACCAGCGGCTGGCCGCGGGCGGCTTCGCCGATTACCGGCTCGAGATCGGCGGCCAGGTGCAAACGCCGTTGTCGCTGTCGCTGGCGGAACTGCGTGCCCTGCCCGATCGCACGCAGATCACGCGGCACGACTGCGTCGAAGGATGGAGTGCGATCGGCCAGTGGCGTGGCGCGCGGCTGGCCGCGCTGCTCGATCGCGTGCGTCCGCTGCCGTCGGCAAAGTACGTGGTGTTCCACTGCGCCGATTCGCTCGACGACGGCGGCGCGCCGTATTACGAAAGCATCGACATGGAAGATGCTCGCCATGAACAGACCCTGCTCGCCTATGAGTTGAACGGGGAGGCGCTGCCGATCAAGAACGGCGCGCCGATCCGCCTGCGCGTCGAGCGCCAGCTCGGCTACAAGATGGCGAAGTATGTGATGCGTATCGAACTGGTCGATTCGCTGGCCGGCATTGGCGACGGCCACGGCGGTTATTGGGAAGACCAGGGCTATCAGTGGTATGCCGGTATCTGACGGCCGCACGCGCGAATCGCGGCCGTGTGCACATCCTTGCTAGCATTTGCGCCGGAGCGGCGGCGCCAGCGACGTCGCCCGTCTAGCAGGCTTGCCGAAGGAGTGCCGCACGATGGCTCACACCGACCCGCGCATCGACGCCTATATCGCCAAATCCGCCACGTTCGCGCAGCCGATCCTCACGCATCTGCGCAAGGTGCTGCACGAGGCCTGCCCCGACATCGAGGAAACGATCAAGTGGGGCATGCCGTTCTTCGTGCTCGACGGCCGTCCGTTCGCCAACATGGCAGCGTTCAAGCAGCACTGCGCGTTCGGTTTCTGGAAGGGCCGGCAGGTGGTCGGCGACGAGGGCAGCGACGAGGCGATGGGTCAGTTCGGACGCCTGACGAATGTTGCGGAGTTGCCGGCGAAGAAAGTGCTGATCGGCTACATCAAGAAGGCGATTACCCAGCACCGCGCCAATGCGCAGGCGCCGCGCGCGAAGCCAGCGGCACCGAAAGCAGCTGCCGCCGTGCCGGATGATCTCGCCGCCGCGCTGACGAAGAACGCGAAGGCACGCAAGACATTCGAGGCGTTCAGCCCGAGTCACCGGCGCGAATACATCGAGTGGATCACCGAGGCGAAGCGCGAAGACACGCGCGCAAAGCGGCTGGCGACGACGATGGAGTGGCTGGCCGAAGGCAAGTCGCGCAACTGGAAATACGCGAACTGCTGAAGGCGCATGCGGAAGCTGTTGGAGGCGAGGGCTTGGTCGTTCCGGGCGGCAGCTTGATCGGCCGCTTCGACTCCCTCTCCTCCAACTTTTGCGCGATGTCGCGGCGCGGAAGAATTCGACTGGCCCGTTGCGAACGAAAGGCGCGCCAAGCTGCCGTGTCGAAGCGCACGCATCGGCGTCAGAAATTGCAACCTTCTGCTACATCTTGCAACGCGCACGCGTTCGCGCCGCTGCAAAACTGCATTCTGCGTGCTTCCGCCACGCCGCATGATCTTTGCGCGTGGCATCAGTGATGTACGGGAGGCGCCATGCAAGTTCGGGGCGGACATATCGCGCGGGTCGTCGTGATGCTGGGTTTCGGCGCTGTGGCGACGACGGCCGCAGCGCGCACGTTCGAAGAGCGCGACATCAAGGGCACCTGGGTGCTGACGGCGGAAGGCGCGATGCTCGGCACGCAGATGCCGCTCGCGCTGCTCGGCGTCATCGAGTTCGAGCAGGGCGGCCATTGCAGCATGAACGGAACGATCAATGCGGGCGGCCTCAGCTGGTCGGCCATTGCCGCCTCGTGCGGCTTCCAGCTGCAGTCGAACGGCAGCGGTTCGCTGATCGTGAAGCTGCCGCCCGGGCCGGTCGTGATGTCGGCGATTCCGTTGTCGTTCGTGGTCATCGACGAGCACGAGATTCGCACGATGGCGACCGACAGCGTCAGCCTCAGCGGCGTGCTGCGCAAGCAGGATCACTGAACCGCAGGTATCGATGTGCTGCCGCACGCCTTGTGGCGCGCGCGCGCAGCGGCCACCATCGGTTGCAACGCATCACGGAGTCGCTGCGATGGCCAGCCAGGTTCCCGCACGCAGAGTCGAGGGTGAAAACAGTAGCGCGCTCGGCGATCGCCTGACCCGCGCGATCCTCGACATTGCCGGTCGCGTGCCGAACACCGACGAACACAAGAGTCGCGGACCCGATCATCGGGCGCGTGCCATTGCATCCGCCGCGGCGAACAAGGCTGCACTCGCGGCCGGCACGCTGGCGTTGCCGCCGGGTCCGTTCGGCTGGCTGACGATCGTGCCGGAGCTGGTCGCGATCTGGCGCATCCAGAGCCAGATGGTGGCCGACATCGCCGGCGCTTACGGCGTCAGCGCGGAGCTGACCAAATCGCACATGCTGTACTGCCTGTTCCGCCACGCGGCGGCGCAGGCGATGCGCGACGTCGGCGTACAGGTCGGCGCACGCCTGCTGATCCAGGACGTGCCGTTGCGCGCGCTCGAGCGCATTGCCGCGAAGATCGGCATCGGCTTGTCGAAGCGCCTGGCAGGGCGCGGTATCGCGCGCTGGCTGCCGGTGATCGGCGCACTCGGCGTCGGTGCGTACGCCTACTACGACACCGGACAGGTGGCGCGCACCGCCATCGCGCTGTTCTCGAACGGCGGCGAAGCGCCACCGACGAAACTCGCGAAGCGCATGCGGATCAAGAAGGATGCGGAGTAGCGCGATGTCTCGCGCAAGCGCTTGCTGAAGCCCTCTCCCCCAACGGCTTCTCGTTGGGGGAGAGGGTTGGGTGAGGGGGCGAGGATTCGGTG
>JBDTYM010000080.1:0-17624 GCA_040005635.1 Dokdonella sp.
CTCGGCATCATCGAAGCGATGAAGATGTTCAACCAGATCGAAGCCGATGTCAGCGGCACCGTGATGGCGATCCTCGTCAACAACGGCCAGCCGGTCGAATTCGACGAACCGATGTTCGTGATCGGCTGAGGCAGCGCATCCCATGCTAGACAAAGTCGTCATCGCGAACCGCGGCGAGATCGCATTGCGCGTGCTGCGCGCGTGCCACACGCTTGGCATCAAGACCGTCGCGGTGCATTCCACCGTCGATCGCAATCTCAAGCACGTCGGCATGGCCGACGAATCGGTCTGCATCGGACCTGCGCCCGCGGGCGAGAGTTATCTCAACGTGCCCGCGATCATCGCCGCAGCCGAGGTAACCGACGCACAGGCGATCCATCCCGGCTACGGTTTTCTTTCCGAGAACGCGGATTTCGCCGAGCGCGTCGAGAAGTCAGGCTTCATCTTCATCGGACCGACCGCCAGCGTGATTCGCCTGATGGGCGACAAGGTCGAGGCGATCCGCGCGATGAAGGCGGCCGGCGTGCCGTGCGTGCCGGGCTCGGGGGGATCGCTCGGCGAGGACATGGTCAGCAACGGCAAGATCGCGCGCGACATCGGCTATCCGGTCATCATCAAGGCGGCAGGCGGCGGTGGCGGACGCGGCATGCGCGTGGTGCACACCGAAGCCCACCTGTCCAACGCAATCACGATGACGAAGTCCGAAGCCAAGGCCGCGTTCGGCAACGGCGAGGTCTACATGGAGAAATATCTCGAGAACCCGCGCCATATCGAGATTCAGGTGCTTGCCGACGGTCACGGCAACGCGATTCATCTGGGCGAGCGTGACTGCTCCATGCAACGGCGCCATCAGAAAGTCGTCGAGGAAGCGCCAGCACCCGGCATCACGCCGGAGCAGCGCGCACAGATCGGAAAAGTCTGTGTCGACGCCTGCCTGCGCATCGGCTATCGCGGTGCCGGAACGTTCGAATTCCTGTACGAGGACGGCCGTTTCTATTTCATCGAAATGAACACGCGCATACAGGTCGAGCACCCGGTGACCGAACTCATCACGGGCACCGACCTCGTGCGCGAGCAACTCCTGATTGCCGGCGGCGAAAAGCTCTCGCTGCGCCAGGAGGACATCAAGTTCACCGGCCACGCGATCGAGTGCCGCGTCAATGCGGAAGACCCCGACACGTTCATGCCAAGTCCCGGCACCGTGAAGCGCTTCGAGGCACCCGGTGGCCCCGGCGTGCGCGTCGACACGCATGTCTACGACGGCTACAAAATTCCGCCGAACTACGATTCGATGATCGGCAAGCTGATCGTGCACGGACGCGACCGCGCGACCGCGATCGCGCGCATGCGCATCGCGCTGTCCGAGATGGTCGTCGAAGGCATCAAGACGAACATTCCGCTGCAGCAGCGCATCCTCGCCGACGGCGGCTTCCAGTCCGGCGGGCAGAATATCCATTACCTCGAGCGGCGCATTGCCGAGGCGAAGGAAAAGGCGATCGGGCTTGGGTGAGGCGGACCACTGCGCGGCCTCGCAGTCGCTTGCTGCGCGCGCTGTGAAGAGGGAAGCGCAAAGGGGAAGCGACTTCGGCTCGTCCTCGGATTTCTTTTCTGTGAACTGAAAATTGCTTAGGCCACACGCGGCGAGAATCGGCATCGCCAGCGCGCTTCCCCCTTCCCTTTTCCTTCTTTTCACTTTCCCAACATGTGGCTCGAACTTTCTCTCACGATCCGCGCCAATGATCAGGAACGCATCGAACTC
Source organism: Dokdonella sp. (assembly GCA_040005635.1). Taxonomy (GTDB): domain Bacteria; phylum Pseudomonadota; class Gammaproteobacteria; order Xanthomonadales; family Rhodanobacteraceae; genus Dokdonella_A. The sequence goes on from JBDTYM010000080.1 coordinate 1,760, forward strand.
GCGCTCGAGGAAATCGGCGCGCTGGCCGTGACGTTGCTCGATGCCGAGGCCGACACGCCGAACGAACGCGCCATCCTCGAACCCGGGGTCGGCGAGATGCCGGTGTGGGGCGAAATCTCGCTGTCGGCACTATTCGACGCCGACAGCGACCGCGCCGGCCTCGTGCATGTGCTGACCGAGCTCGTGCCGGACCTCGCACCGGAGCACATCGCGTTCCGCGAAATCGCCGACCAGGACTGGACGCGCGTGTGGATGGACCAGTTCCAGCCTATGCGTTTCGGTCGTCGCCTGTGGATCTATCCGTCGAACATCGAACCCCCTGACGACGATGCGCAAGCCGTCGTCGTGCGCCTCGATCCCGGCCTCGCATTCGGCACCGGCACGCATCCGACCACGGCGCTGTGCCTGGAATGGCTCGACGGCATCGACCTCGCCGGCAGGCGTGTGATCGACTACGGCTGCGGCTCCGGCGTGCTCGCAATTGCCGCGCTGAAGCTCGGAGCTGCGCACGTGCTGGGTGTCGACAACGATCCGCAGGCGCTCGCAGCGAGCCGCGACAATGCCGAGCGCAACGGCATCACGGAACATCTTGAATTGTGCGCGCCGGAGGACTTCGGCGCCGCCGCGGCCGACGTGCTGGTCGCGAATATCCTGGCCGGGCCGCTGGCGCAACTGGCGCCGCGTTTTGCCGCGTGCGTGAAAGCGGGCGCGCCGTTCGCGTTGTCCGGCATCCTGCAGGACCAGGCCGCGGACCTGCTGCAACGCTATGGCGAATGGTTCGGCGATCTTGTCGTCACGACGCGTGAAGACTGGGTGCGTATCGAGGGAAGACGCAAGACGTAACAGTCGCCCAGCCCGACGACTGGCACGATTCACGATCAGGTCGCAACGCACACCGCTCAGCCCACCTACAATCTGCGCATGTTCACGCAATGCCCCGACTGCCTGACCGTGTTCAAACTCGGCGGCGCCGACCTCGGTGCGGCGCACGGCAACGTGCGCTGTGGCCACTGCGCCGCCATGTTCGATGCGCTACGGACGCTGGCCGAGCAATTGCCGGCGGAACCGATCGAGCGGCTCGACATACATCAGATCCAGCTCGCGCCGCCGCAGCTCGATCTGCCGGTGTTCCGACCCAGCCCCGCGCAGACGTCGCTGTTTGTCGAACCGGCCGATCGCGCGCGTGCCAACGAGCGTTCTTCGCTGCCCGCATTTGCCGCTGCGCGCCGCCGCGCGCGCACGCCGCGCAACGGACCCTGGCTGGCGGGCAGCGCGCTGCTCCTGCTCGGTCTGCTCGGCCAGATCGCCTGGGCCGACCGCGCGGGCTGGATCGACGAGGCGCGCGCACGCGCCCTGCTCGAACCGGTCTGCGCGACGCTCGGCTGCCGACTGCCATTGCGGCACGACCCGACGACGCTCGCGCTGCTGTCGCGCGACATCCGACCGCATCCGTCGGTGTCCGGCGCCTTGATCATCTCGGCGACGCTGCGCAACGACGCTGCGTTTGCGCAGCCGTATCCGACCGTCGAGATCGCGCTGTCGGATCTCGACGAAAACCGCGTCGCCATGCGCCGCTTCCAGCCGCGCGAATATCTCAGCGACACGCGCGCGATCGCGGCGGGCCTGGCCGCCGGCGCCAGCACCGCGCTGGTGTTCGAGGTTGCCGATCCGGGGCGCAACGCGGTTGCGTTCGAGTTCAAGTTCGAATGAGGTCGTGACGGCGCGCGCTGCAGCAACTCTTCTCAGCGATCGCATGAACAGGATCGCGCAAGTGGCGATAGACGAAGGCATCATCATGCCTCGCCGTACGGCGATAGAACATTTTCACGATTTCAGGACTTACCAAGCCACGATCTCGGCGCTAATATCCCTTCCCCGTGTGCATCCCGATATGCACATCGGCCCGCTCAAGGAAGCGCGTTAATCCAAGGGGCCATGCCGCTGTGAATGCCGTAAGTCTGTCGCGCGCCGAAGGCGTGCACGATTCCCTGTTGCAACCTGCGTTGCGCGAATGCGTTGCGCGCGCGGTGCGTCGCTATCTGAGCGATGTCGAATCCGAGCCTGGCGAGGGGCTGCATGCGCTCGTGATGAGCGAGGTCGAGTCGCCGCTGCTGCGCGAGGTGATGGCTTGGTACGGCGGCAACCAGAGCAAGGCCGCCGCCGCGCTGGGCATCAACCGCGCGACCTTGCGCAAGAAGCTGCAGCAATACGGCCTCGCCGACTGAACATCCGGCGCGGGCATCGCTATACTTCGATGCTTTCCGCGGCTGTGTGAACCCATGTTCGACGACACTCTCGCTCCGGTTAGGCGCGCGCTGCTCAGCGTGTCCGACAAGGCTGGCCTGATCGACCTCGCACGCGGTCTGGACTCACTCGGCGTCGCGCTGCTTTCCACCGGCGGAACCGCCAAAACCCTGCGTGCGGCCGGCCTGCCGGTGACCGATGTGAGTTCGCTCACCGGCTTTCCGGAAATCATGGATGGTCGCGTCAAGACCCTGCACCCGCGCGTGCACGGCGGCCTGCTCGGTCGCCGCGGCATCGACGATGCGGTGATGGACGAGCACGGCATCGCGCCGATCGACCTGCTCGTCGTCAACCTGTATCCATTCGAGGACGTCACTGCGTCGCCGGACTGTACATTCGCCGACGCGATCGAGAATATCGACATCGGCGGTCCCGCCATGCTGCGCGCGGCGGCGAAGAATCACGAGCATGTCGCGGTCGCGATCGATCCGGCCGACTACGCCGAAGTGCTCGAAGCGCTTGCGCACGGCGGCACCTCGCTGGCGCTGCGACGCCGTCTGGCGGCGAAGACCTATGCGCACACGGCCCGCTACGACGGCCTGGTCGCGAACTGGCTCGGCACGCGCGCGGACACGGAAAAACCGGAGGCGTTCGCGCCGAGCCTGCGTCTGGCGTTCGAACGCAAGCAGACGTTGCGCTACGGCGAGAACCCCCATCAAGGTGCCGCGTTGTATGTCGAGCGGAATGTTCCACCGGGCACCGTCGCCGAAGCGCGCGTACTTGCCGGCAAGGAACTGTCCTACAACAATATTGCCGACGCGGACGCGGCACTCGAATGCGTCAAGGCATTCCGCAAGACGCCGGCTTGCGTGATCGTCAAGCACGCCAATCCGTGCGGCGTCGCGCTCGGTGCGAACGTGCTCGAAGCCTACGAGCGCGCCTATGCCTGCGATCCGGTGTCGGCGTTCGGCGGTATCATCGCGTTCAATCGCCCACTCGATGCGGCAACCGCGCGCGAAATCATCGCACGCCAGTTCGTCGAGGTCGTCGTCGCGCCAGACTTCGATGCCGATGCGATCAGCGCGCTCGCCGCGAAGCCGAACGTGCGGGTGCTCGCGAGCGGCGAATGGGACGAGCAGGCGCCGCCGGCCTTCGACTTCAAGCGCATCGCCGGTGGCCTGCTCGTGCAGGACGCCGATCGCGACACCCTGCTGTTGACGGACCTGAAGGTCGTCTCCAAGCGCGTGCCCAATGCGACCGAGCTGCACGACCTGCTGTTTGCCTGGCACGTCGCGATGTACGTCAAGTCGAACGCGATCGTGTACGCGCGCGAAAGCCGTACGATCGGCATCGGCGCCGGCCAGATGAGCCGCGTGATCAGCGCGAAGATCGCCGCGATCAAGGCGGCCGAGGCGAAGCTCGACGTGCCCGGCAGCGTGATGGCATCGGACGCGTTCTTCCCTTTCCGCGACGGCATCGATGCCGCCGCTGCGGCCGGCATCCGCGCGGTGATCCAGCCGGGCGGCTCGATGCGCGACGCCGAAGTCATCACGGCGGCCGACGAACATGGCATGGCGATGGTGTTCACCGGCGTGCGGCATTTCCGCCATTGAGGCCGGGAATCGGGGAGGGAATCGAGAATGGTTGAAGCGAAGCCAAGCATCGCTGCGCCATCGCACATCCCGACACGCGGTACGCGCTTCGTTGTCTCGCTCTTTCGATTCCCCATTCCCCAGTCCCTATTTCCGGCTCTCTCATGAAAGTTCTCGTCATCGGTTCCGGCGGACGCGAGCACGCGCTGGCCTGGAAGCTGAAGCAGTCGCCGGCGGTGAGTGCCGTCATCGTTGCGCCCGGCAACGCGGGTACAGCGCGCGAAGCGGGCGTGCACAACGCTGACGTCAACGTGACCGACATCGACGGCCTGCTCACGCTCGCCATCGACGAAGACATCGCGCTGACCGTGGTCGGACCCGAGGTCGCGCTCGCGGCCGGCGTCGTCGATCGCTTCCGCGCCGCCGGACTGCGCTGTTTCGGCGCGACGCGCATGGCCGCGCAGCTGGAGAGTTCAAAGGCGTTTGCGAAGGACTTCCTCGCACGCCACAACATTCCGACCGCCCACTATGCGGTGTTCACGGAGCTGGAGCCTGCACTCGCTCACGTACGCGCGCACGGCGCTCCGATCGTGATCAAGGCCGATGGCCTCGCTGCCGGCAAGGGAGTCGTCGTCGCGCTCACGCTCGCCGACGCCGAGCAGGCGCTACGCGACATGCTCGGCGCGCACGCGTTTGGCGATGCCTCCGCGCGCGTCGTCGTCGAGGAATTCCTCGGCGGCGAAGAAGCCAGCTACATCGTGATAAGCGACGGCCGACACGCGCTGCCGCTGGCGACCAGTCAGGACCACAAGCGGCGCGACGAGAATGATCTCGGTCCCAATACCGGCGGCATGGGCGCGTATTCGCCGGCGCCGGTGGTCACTCCGGCGGTGGAGCAGCGCATCCTCGACGAGGTCATCGGCCCGACTATCGCGGGCATGGCGGCCGAGGGGGCACCATTCACGGGCTTCCTCTACGCCGGCTTGATGATCGACGCCGACGGCGCGCCCAAAGTCATCGAATTCAATGCACGCCTCGGCGACCCGGAAACGCAGCCGATCCTGCTGCGCCTGCAATCGGATCTGGTCGAACTGATCGAGGCTGCCCTGGATGGCCGCCTGGATGAGCAAACAGTCGCATGGGATCCACGCCCGGCGCTCGCTGTCGTCATCGCCGCGGGCGGCTATCCCGGCAAGGTTCGCAGCGGTGACGCGATCAGCGGTCTCGATACGGCGAGCGACGCCGACTCGAAGGTATTCCATGCCGGCACGCGACTCGACGACAGCGGTCGCGTCGTTACCGCCGGCGGCCGCGTGCTCGCCGTTTGCGCGCTCGGCGAAGACATCGCGGCAGCGCGCGAACGCGCCTATGCGGTCGTGGCCGGCATTCAGTTCGACGACGCCTTTTATCGGCGCGACATCGGCCACCGCGCCCTGCATCGCAACTGAGCCATGGGGTTTCCAGGCGACCCTTGCCGCGGCGGCTCGGGTCGCTGCTGCCTGCGCTATTTCTTCGGCGCCGCCACAGCACCCGTCGAGCCCGCAAGCGGCGTCGGACGTCGCGGATTGAAGACTTCGGCGTCCGCCGGCCATGGACGTTCCGGCAACTTATGCGCCTGGAACTGCTGCATGAAGGACTTGTAGGGCGCGACGCCGCGCATGCCCTCGTCGCGCATGACGATGAACATCGTGCCCTGCTGCGTCTTCACCGCATCGTCCCACTTGCCGTTCGCAGCCTGTGCGAGCGCGTACGCCTCACTGACCGTCGGAACCGGTGCGGCGAGATAGAGCCTGCCGCCGTAGTCGAGCGCCATGCGCTTCTCGTCGACGCTGGCCGCCGGACAGGTGCTGGCCGTACGCACGAACAACTGCAGCAAGTAGCCGCTGTTGGCTTCCTTCTTCAGGGCATCGTTGATCTCGTGCAGTGCGCCCTGACAATGGCCGGCGAGGAACTCTGCCGCGACCAGGCGTGTCCACGCTTCCTCGCTCTTCACGCCGGCCTGGGTCAGCGCGCGAAATTGCGCGATCGCATCGTCGAGCCGATTCAGGCGCAGGAACAACACGCCGAGTGCGATGCGCGCGCTCGGCAGCGTCGGCTGCAGGCGGACCGCCTGCTCGTAGGAACGCTGCGCGCCGCCATCGTCGCTGCGCATTTCCTGCACCAAGCCCTGGATGATGTAGGCACGCGGATCTTTCGGGTCGACCGCGAGCGCCTGCTTCGAGCGCGACTCCGCGGCGGTCAGGTTGCCGGTTTCGGTTTCCAGGCGCGCGTACAGAACAAACAACGCCGCGTTGTTCGGCGAAGCCTGCAATGCACTGTCGAGTCGCTTGCGCGCCGCATCGTATTTGTGCGCGAGCATCAACGCCCGCGTCTCGCTGATGGCGCGCTCGTTTGGGTCGGTCGATGCGGTCGATGCGGCCGGTGCGGTCGACGGCAGCGTTGCCTGTGACGGATCGAGGTTGCCAATGAGCCCGTGTCCGACCGGATCGTAAAGCGCCGGCGCGTTGGGACCTGCCTTGGCACGCGCATCCGCCGCGGCTTTCGTATCACCGGCGGCGGCATACGCGTCGGCCAGTTGCCCATACAGGCGATTCGCATCGGGCGCCATCTGCAAAGCACGCTTCAACTGCGTGATCGCTTCCGGATAGCGCTTCTGCCGCAGGGAAATATCGCCGAGCATCGCGAACGGCACTGCCTGATCCGGGTGTTCGCCGGAGTAAGCTTCGAGAACCTTGCGCGCACCATCGAGATCGCCCGCGGCAATGCGCTGGCTTGCGATCGCCGTGCGGATCGGCAGATAGTCCGGATCGATGACGAGCGCGCGTTCGAAATAACCCTTCGCGGCGACATCCTGTTTCTGCATCACGGCGAGCATGCCGCGCAAGTAGACCCAACGCCCGCTCTGCGGCGCGAGCGTTGCCGCATCGGCCAGCGCAACGTCGGCCGCTTCGTACAAGCCATTGCGCGCATAGGCGGAACCGAGCAAGGCGTAGGTCTCGGCGAGCGCGTCGCCGCTCTGCGCTTCGCGACTCTTCTCGAAACTCGTGCGCGCCTTGCGCAGCTCATCCGCGCGCGCGGGCGCGAGCTTGGACAGATCCGGCGTCGGAACCGCCTTCACGGCCGTATCGGCGCGCAGCATCGCGGGCGCCGCAGTCATCAGAACAATCGCCAGGGCTGGCGCCAGTAGGGTGCGTATCGGCATGGGTCGTCGTGCCGCGCGTGCGGCTGGTCGAGGGCAAGCTGCGTAGTCTAACCGCTCGCTCCTGTCACCGCTCCGACCCGCAATCGGCGCCGAAGTTCTGTCCGCTGCCGCATCGCCAAGCGCGCGCGCCTCCTGCTAGATTGGGGGCAATTCAGGTGGGATCCTTCATGGCCAGCTCCAGCCAGTTCAAGCTGCTCGGTACGCGACGCTTCGCGCCGTTCTTCGCGACGCAGGCCCTCGGCGCATTCAATGACAATGCGTTCCGCCAGGGCATGATCGTGCTGATCGGCTTCCATCTCGGCTTGTCGATCGAGGCGGCGAGCACCTACGCGATGATCGCGCCAGCGATCTTCATTCTGCCGTTCTTCCTGTTCAGCGCGAGTGCGGGGCAGATCGCGGAAAAATTCGAGAAGACCCGCCTGATCCGCTACGTCAAGCTGTTCGAGATCGCCGCGATGCTGCTGGCGGTCTATGCCTTTCATGCACACCAGGTCGCGCTGTTGTTCGTCGTGCTGTTCCTGATGGGCCTGCACTCGACCGTATTCGGTCCGATCAAGTACGCGATCCTGCCGCAGGCGCTGCGGCCGGAAGAACTCGTCGGCGGCAACGGCCTGGTCGAGATGGGTACGTCGATCGCGGTCCTGCTCGGCATGATGGCCGGCGGTTCGCTGATGGCGCTCGGCGATTTCGGCGCAACCGCGGCATCGATCCTGGTGGTCACGGTTGCCGTCATCGGCTATCTCGCCAGTCGGGCTATCCCGCCTGCGCCGGCCACTGCGCCGACTCTCGAGTTCAACTTCAACGCGGCCGGCGAGACCGTGCGCGTGATGCGCTACGTCGCCCGCAACCGCACGATCTTCAACGCGGTGCTCGGCATTTCCTGGTTCTGGTTCTTCGGCACCGTGTTCACCGCACAGCTGCCGGGCTACACGCAGACCTTCCTCGGCGGCGGCGAGTCCGTGCTGAACCTGACCCTGGCCTTGTTCTCGATCGGCGTCGGCATCGGTTCACTGCTGTGCGAGCGGCTCTCCGGCCATAAGGTCGAGATCGGCCTGGTACCGTTCGGCTCGATCGGCATGACGGTATTCGCGGTCGACCTCTATTTCGCGCGTCCGCTGGCATCGAGCCTGCACGGACTCGGCATGGGCGACTTCCTCGTAGCGCCGGGAAGCTGGCGCATCGTGCTCGACCTGATCCTGATCGGCCTGTTCGCCGGCCTCTACATCGTGCCACTGTTCGCGCTGGTGCAGAGTCGTACCGAACGCAGCGAACTGTCGCGCGTGATCGCCGGCAACAACATTCTCAATGCGCTGTTCATGGTGTGCGCTGCAGGCCTCGGCCTCGGCCTCACCGCGTTCGGCTTCACGATCCCGCAGATCTTCCTCTGCGTCGCGATACTCAATGCCCTGGTCGCGATCTACATCTACACACTGGTGCCGGAATTCCTGATGCGGTTCCTCAGCTGGATCCTGGTCAAGACGCTCTACCGCATCGATGTCGAAGGCCTCGAGCGCGTTCCCGACGAAGGCGCGGCGCTGCTGGTGTGCAACCACGTCAGCTTCATGGATCCGTTGATCGTGATGGGCGTGGTGCGCCGCCCGATCCGCTTCGTCATGTACTACAAGATCTACGAGATCCCGCTGCTGAACTTCATCTTCCGCACCGCGCGCACGATTCCGATCGCCGGATACAAGGAGAATCCCGCACTACTCGAGCGCGCCTTCGACGAAGTCGATCGCGCGCTAGCCGAGGGCGAACTGGTGTGCATCTTTCCCGAAGGCGGCCTGACACGAGACGGTGATATCGCACCGTTCCGTCCGGGCGTCGAGAAGATCATCGCGCGCCGCCCAGTGCCCGTGGTGCCGCTTGCCGTGCGCGGCCTGTGGGGATCGGTATTCAGCCGGCGCGATTCCGCACTCGGCCGCTCGCGCCTGCCTCGCCGCTTCTGGTCGCGCATTGCGGTTGCCGTCGGCGCGCCCGTGCCGGCCGAGCAGGCGAGCATCGATACGTTGGAGCAACGCGTGCGCGAACTGCGTGGCGCGTGGGCATGAACCGAGTCCTGCTGCTCAGCGTCTCCGCTGGCGCCGGTCACGTTCGCGCCGCCGAAGCCTTACGTGTCGCCGCATTGGAACGAGCCGGCGTCGAAGCGGTGCATCTGGATGTGATGGACCACGTCCCATCGGCTTTTCGCGCGCTCTATACCGATCTGTACCTGAAGATCGTCGAACACCAGCCGGCAGCCTGGGCGGCACTGTATCGGATCATGGACCGTACGCCGCCGAGTGCGCCGATGTCACGCCTGCGGCGCGCGATCGAGCGTTTGAACACGCGCGCTTTGCGCAAGGCGATTGCCGACTTCGCACCCGATGTCGTGCTGTGCACGCACTTTCTGCCGGCCGGTCTGCTGATGCGCGAACGCAGGAGCGAACGCTTCAGCGCGCCCGTGTTCGTCGTCGTCACCGATTTCGATCTGCACGGCATGTGGGTCGTGCCCGACATGGCCGGCTACTTTGCGGCGAATGACGAGGTCGCGTTCCGCATGCAGGCGCGCGGCATCGAAGCGGCGCGCACGTGCGTGACAGGCATACCGATCATGCCGGCGTTCGCGGCGCCGCTCGATCGCGCGACCTGCGCTGCGGAGTTCGGTCTCGATCCCAGGCGCAAGACCCTCCTGCTGATGGGCGGCGGCGCCGGTCTCGGCGGTCTCGACGAGGTCGCCGAACGCCTGCTCGCGCTCGACGCGGATTTCCAGCTCGTCGCGCTGGCCGGACGCAACGCGAAGATGCTCGAACGCCTGCGCCTGCTCGCCGCAAGGCACCCGCAGCGCCTCGTCGCGCAGGGATTCACCGACAAGGTCGAGCGCCTGATGACGGCTTGCGACCTCGTCATCACCAAGCCGGGCGGACTGACGACCTCGGAATGCCTGGCTCTCGGCCGGCCGATGATCGTGCACGCGCCGATACCGGGGCAGGAAGAACGCAATTGCGACCACCTGCTCGAACAAGGGGCCGCGTTGAAGGCGGTGGATGCAACTGCGCTCGAGTTCCGCGTACGTGCACTGCTGGCCGAGCCGCGGCGCCTCGCCGCACTGGCGGCGCGGGCGCGTGCACTGGGACGCCCGCACGCCGCACGGAACGTGCTCGACGTTGTGCTCGGCGCGAACTGAACCGTCAGGTCGCCCAGCCGGCCAGCACCAGCAGCGCAATGACTGCCAGCCAGGTCACCAGGATGCGTTTAAGCACGGTGCGCGCGTCGGCGAGTTCGACCAGCGGGTCGTTGACATCGGTCGCGTAGCCGTCGCCGGCGATCACGTCGGCATCGATGCCGGCGCGCGCGAGAACACCGAGAAAACCGAGATCGAGTGCGAAATATCCCTTGCCATGGGCGCTGTGATAGTCGCGCCAGGTCTTGATGACCACATCGAACTCGGACACCAGGGCCAGCGTCAATGCCATCAGTTGCGCCGGCGCCCAGTCGATGACCAGTGCCGCGCGATCGAGCAGCGCGCGCTGCTGCGCATTCGTCTCGTCGATGAACGCCGAATGTCGCGCGAGCAGTTGCACGACGCGATAGCCGATCGCCCCGGCCGGCCCCAGGATCACGAACCAGAACAGCACGCCGAACCAGCGCGAGAGTGCGGACAGAAAGGCGGCCTCTACCAGCGGCGCGGAGGCGAGCGGCAGTTCCTGCAGCGCCGGTTCCGGCCGCAACGCCTGTGCGGCAGCATGGCGGCGGTCGCTGTCCGGCGCCTTCAGCACGGCCTCGATGTCGGCGTCGAGATCACGCGGCCCCCAACAGTAGAACAGCACGGCGACGCCAAACGCGAACGCCGGCAGGCCGAATAGCACATGCATCAAAGCGCCCTGCACCAGCGCACAGACGATGACCAGGATCAGCGGCAACAGCAGCGGCATTGCCGCCGCTCCCTCGGCGGCGCCGCCGCCCCAACGCGCCAACCAGAGTCTCAGCCAGGAAAAATCGCGCAGCCGCGCAAGATCCGGCAGCGCATAAGCACTGGCCAGCACCAGAAAAACGGCCAACAGGGTTTGTGCCATGAAAGCGAAAGGTCCGGTTCGCGCAGCGGTGAGCTTCGCCGCATTCTAGCCGACGCGATGCGCCGCCGCAGACTTCAGGCGGACGGCCGCAGCGAGGGCTCGTCGGACAGCAGTGCGTTCAGTTCGAGCCCGGACGCTTCGCGCAGCCAGTGTGCGATCAGTTCGTGCGAAACCGAAACGCTCGGCGGCAGCACGATGCTCCGATCGGCCAGGCCGCCGACGAGGTCGTCGACAGCGAACCAGCGCGCATCGCTGAGTTCACGGCCGACGTTGATCGTGGGGTCGGTTGCCTTCGCGGTGAAGCCGAGCATCAACGAGGACGGGAATGGCCACGGCTGCGAAGAGTAGTAACTGCATTCGCCCACGCGCACTCCGGCCTCCTCGAACACCTCGCGGCGCACAGCGTCTTCGAGCGATTCGCCGGGTTCAACGAAACCGGCCAGCGTCGAATAGCGACCCTCGGGCCAGTTTGCCTGACGGCCCAGCAGGCATTGTTCGCGCCAGCTCACGATCACGATCATCGCCGGATCGACGCGCGGAAAGTGCTCGGTCGAACAATCCGGATTCGTACACTTTGCGCGGTGTCCCAGCGCATGCCATTGCACGCGCGCGCCGCAGACGCCGCAATAGCGCGTACGCGACTGCCAATGCGCCAGCGCGCGCGCGGTCGCGAACAAACCAGCCTGAAACGGATGCAAGCGCGTACCGGCACTGCGTAGATCGATGAAGGCGCCGTCGAGTGCGTTCGCGATACGCTCCGCCAGTGCCTGCTCGACGCTGACGAAAAACAGCGGGCCTATTTCATCGCTGCCGAGGTAGGTCGGCGATGGCTCCGGCACGAGCTCATGCAATTCGTCCACGCTGAGCAGGCGCAATGCATCGGCACCGGCTTGGATCAGCGCACGGTCACCCGTGGCGAGGAGCACATGACGCGCTTTGGGGTCCGCACGCTGCGCAGCGGCCCACTCGGCATCGTCACGCAGTTCGGCGTTGCGTTCGAGCGCGCTGCCTGCGAATACGTTCGTGCGTTCGGTCACGAACACCTGCCGCATTGTTCAGACCGAGAATGAGGAGCCGCAGCCACAAGTCGTCCTGGCATTCGGATTGCGGATCACGAACTGCGCGCCGGTCAGCGATTCGGAGTAGTCGATCTCGGCGCCAGTCAGGTATTGCAGGCTGAGCGGATCGACGAGCAGGGTCACGCCATCACGGTCGACCGCGAAATCGTCCTCGGCGCGCGCCTCGTCGAACGTGAAGCCATATTGAAAGCCGGAGCAGCCGCCACCGCTGATGTAAACGCGCAGCTTCAATGCGGGATTGCCTTCTTCGGCGATCAGCTCGCGCACCTTGCCTGCGGCCGCGTGCGTGAATACCAGCGGCGCTGCATCGGCATCGAGATAGCTTGGCGTGATCGTTTCGTTCATGTCATTGTCTGACGCGGAATCCAGCTGCGGAGATCGTGCCTGCACGGGGCGTTTTCAAGCCTCGGCGGTGGCTGCGGCGGAAAGTTCGGATTCCGCCTCCGGTGCCGCCAGGCGCCGTGGCGGCTCGCTCTGGTAGAGCATCTTGCCATTGATCTGCGCCCCGGCCGCCATCTCCAGCACCTTGTAGTGCACGTTGCCCTCGATACGCGCGTTGCCGGCGAGTTCGAGACGCTCGCCGACGAAGATGTCGCCATGCACGGTACCGTTGACGACCGCATTGGACACGCGCACTTCGCCATTGATGCGACCCTTCTCGCTCAGCGTCAGCACGGAGTCCGCTCCCTCCGCGGAGATCGAGCCATCGATCATGCCTTCCAGATGCAGACCGCCGCTGAAATGCACGTCACCGCGAATACGGGTTCCCTCTGCAATCAAGGTGTTGATCGCTGCGACTGCCTTGCCGTTGCGCTTGTCATTGCCGAACATCGTCTCCCTCCTCGCCCTTGACCGCGTCTTTCCAGGCGAACTCCTGGTCGGCGCGACCGCCGTCGCCGTCGGCGTGCACAACCACGCGATTCGCCGCGAGACCCGGCGGGAGCATGATGGTACCGCTCACTTGTTGAAAATACTTGAAGCCGTACTCGATTCCGGCATTGTCCTGGCCCTGACTGAGCGCGGCCCAGTCCAACGTCGTCAGCTTGCCTGCCTGCACGCCTTCGACCGAGACGGTCACATGGCCCTTGACGTCCTGTCCACGCTTGAAGTTCTGCGTCAAGGTGACGACGAAATTCCACGCCTGCGAATCCTTGACGGCCTTCAGGGTCAGCTTATGCACCGCTAGACCTTCGCGTCGCGCGCCGCCGACGAGACGACCGTAGAACGCGAGATCGGCGCGCAGTGCGTCGATCTCCTCGTCGCGCTCACGCATCGTCTGCTGCACGTCGGCAAGCGCGGCCTTGGCGACCTGCTCGGAGCGCTCCAGCACGGCGACGCGCGCCAGCAGTGCCTGCTTCTCCTGCTCGGCGGCGCCAAGCAGCTTCTTGCTGTTGCCACCGGGCACAACCGCCGCGAGCGCCGTGACGATCGCTGCGACGATCAGCAGGCTCGCCAGCCAGAGCAGCGCCAGCAGCAGCCAGCCGCGCCGCTGGCGCGCAGGATCGTGCGCTCGGATGACCAGTGGCGGAATGATCTTCTGCATGCGGCCGGTGCGATGCGCACATAGCGGGCGAGGTCGAGGCTTATAGTCGTGCCTGCCGGCACGGTCAAGGCGAACCGAGTGGTCGAAGCGGCGGACTATACTCATCGCGATCTGCCGGAGTTTGCCGATGCTGTGGCTGAAAGCCTTCCATGTGATCTTCGTCGTGACCTGGTTCGCCGGCCTGTTCTATCTGCCGCGCCTGTTCGTCTATCACGCCGAGGCGACGGAGGCCGTCGTGCGCGAACGGCTGAAGATCATGCAGCGTCGCCTGCTGATGATCACGCATGTCGGCGGCGTGCTCGCCGTCGTGTTCGGCCTGCTCACACTCGCGGCGTTTGCTCACGCGAGCATCGACTACCTGCAGCAGGGTTGGCTGCATGCGAAGCTCGGGCTGGTCGTCTTGCTGATCGCCTATCACGTGATGCTGATCAAGCTCGTTCGCGATTTCGCGCATGACTCCAATCGCCGCTCCAGCCGCTGGTTGCGTCTGTTCAACGAGGTGCCGGCGCTGCTTCTGGTCGCGATTGTCCTGTTGGTAGTGGTCAAGCCGTAACGGCCTCGCGCACGCGCTGGTATAGTCTGCGCGCACACGGGGAAGAGAATGCTGGCACGCGATTTCGACCTGCATCGGCCGGAGCGGCTGCGTCTGTTCGAGGCGCAATTGCCGCAGCGACTGGCACGGCTGTGTCGGCGTGGCGAACGGCTGCAGCCCGATCACTGGGACGTCAACACGCTCGCGTTGCTCGTCGCCGATGCGTCATTCCTGTCCGCATCCTGCCGCGAACTCGGCGCTTCCCTACTCGCTGACGACCTCGACACGCTGCACGCCGCAACGGCGCCGCTATTGACACCACCGCAGCTGCCCGAGCCGGCGCAGGTCGCGCGCATCGCACTTTCGATCGCCGCACTTGCGCAGCAGCGCTTGCCACGCAAGGCGCACATCGCCGACGCGCCGAGCCCAGGCATCGTCGTCGCCGGTGCCACGCACGATCATGGCTTTCCCTTGTTGGTGGTGCCGCCGTCCGAATACTGGATGCGATTCGGCAATCCGGCAGCGCGTCCCGCGACGGTCGTCGAGGATGCCGTCGCACCCAGTCCGGCGACGATCGCCGCCAGCGACGCCGCCGTTCCTGTCGTGACGGCGACTGCGCCTGCCGCCGGCGCGCGCGAGGTCTCCACGGCGCCACAGGTGTATTTCCTCAGTCGCGGCGGCGCGTTCGCAGCGACGATCGAGACGGGTCTCGATGCGCGCGGCTATGCTACGACGCGCTTCGAGGACAGCGCGGAACTCGCAGGCGCACTAGTCGCCCTGGCGCCTGCGCTGGTGCTGGTCGATGCGCCGTTTGTCGCCGCGATCGACGACATCGGTGCGAAGCTCAAACGCGTGCGCAAGGACCTCGATCATCCGGTCTGGCTAGTCGCGCTGAGCGGCCCGGCCGATGTGGCGGCACGGCTGCATGCCGTACGCGTCGGCTGCGATGCGTTGATCGAAACGCCGATCAGCGCCGACCGCGTGATCGCTCGTATTGCGGAACTGACCGAAGCCGCCCGCGGCGACCCGTATCGCATCATGATCATCGAGGACGATCGAACGCAGACCGTATTCGCCGAGTCGATCCTGCGCAAGGCCGGCATGCAGACACTCGCGGTCGCCGATGCGCTCGATGCACTGGACGCGCTCGAACGCTTCCATCCGGATCTGATCCTGATGGATTTGTACATGCCGGGTTGCGACGGCATCGACCTCACCGCGCTGATCCGTCAGCGCGAAGCTTTCGTGGCGACACCGATCGTGTTCCTCTCCGGCGAGCACAACGCAGACAAGCACTTCGAGGCACTCGATGCCGGCGGCGACGATTTCCTGTCGAAACCGGTACGCCCGAAGCATCTGATCTCCGCAGTCACCAATCGCGTGCGCCGTACGCGCCAGCAGCGCCGCCGCGGCGACGCCGCGCCGGCGCCGGCGCCGGCGGTGAGGCTGGCCGCGCGTGACGATCTGCTGCAGCGCATTTCGGACAGCCTTGCGATGGAGGACGCCGGCAGCCGCGCCGGCGGCCTGCTCGTATTTGCTCTGGAAGAATCCGTGCGGCAACGCACACGCTTCGGTGATGCCGGCCTCGCCAGCCTGATCGAAGAAACCGGTACGTTCC
>JBDTYM010000081.1:0-17575 GCA_040005635.1 Dokdonella sp.
GGGCCCGTGCTCAAGTGGGCCTACGGGGGCTGCTTTTCCTCGTGGTGCCAGACTGGCTGGTACAGCTCGCCGGCGGTCGTCGACCTCGATGGCGACGGCCGTATGGACGTGGTCGCCGGTACCTACGATGTGGTCGCACTCGATGGCGTCGACGGTTCGTTGAAATGGCGTGCGCCCAGCGAGGATCGCGTCTGGCCGGGCATCGCCATCGGCGATCTCGCGCACGATGGCCACCCCGGCATCGTGGTCGGCCGCAGCGGTGCGCAGGTGATCGTCTACAACTTCGACGGCAGTGTGCGCAGCGGCTGGCCGGTCGCTGCGTTTTCCAGTGGTGAAGTGCGCTCGCTCGCGCTCGCCGATCTGGATGCGGACGGCCGACTCGACGTCGTCGTCGGCAATGCCGCCGGCGTTTCCGACGAGCAGGTGAACGTGCTCGCCGCCAATGGCAGCGTGCGCGCGGGCTGGCCGGCGCGGCATGCCGCCGATCCCGGCTATGGCGCCGGCATGTACAACGAAAACCTCGCGATCGCCGATATCGACGGCGACGGCTATCCGGAGATCTTCGCACCAACCGATACGCACTACGTGACCGCGCTCGATCGCAACGGCGGCCAGCTGCGTGCCAATGCGATGTACGGCAGCGGCGGCGCCGGCGGGGCCAAGGCCTGGTCCGAAGTCGGCGTCAATGTCGACCAGGCCGCCGACCTGCGCGGCTACACGATGTGCGACAGCGAGCGCCGTCCGAACTTCGCCAGTGCGGCGCCGGCGATCGCCGATGTCGATGGCGATCATGCGCAGGAGCTGGTGCTGCCCGGCAATGTCTACGACTGCAGCACGGACCCGTACACCGACCTCTACTACGACGTCTGGCTGCTGCGCTTCGATCGTACGCGCTGGGCGGCTGCCGGCTATGACTGGACGGTGATTCCCGCGCAGGGTGCCAGCGGTCCACCCTTGTCGGAAGACTATGACGTGATCCAGAACATTGCGGCGAACGCCGTCGTCGCCGATCTCGATGGCGATTATCAGCAGGAAATCCTGCTGCCGAGTTACGACGGCAAGCTGCATGCGTGGTGGCTCGACAAGACCGAACACGGAGCATGGCCGTTCACGATCCCGCGCGCCGGCATGCATTTCGCGTCGGAGCCGGTCGTCGCCGACCTCGACAACGACGGCAAGGCGGAGGTGCTGTTCACGACCTGGGGCGAGAACGACAATGGCGAATCCGGCCAGCTCTACATCCTGAACTTTCGCGGCGAGGTGCTGTTCGCGGTGGATCTTCCAGCCGCACGCGGCGGCAGCTGGAGCGGCGGTCTCGCTGCGCCGACCCTGGCCGACATCGACGGCGACGGCGAGCTCGAGGTCATCGTCAACACGGTGGATGCCGGTGTGGTCGCCTACGACCTGCCCGGTACGCGCTACGCGCGCACGCTCTGGCCGACCGGACGCGGCAGTTTCCAGCGCGCCGGAGTGGCGTTCAACGAGCGCATTTTCGCGGACGGCTTCGCCGGCGCGGATGGCTGAGCGGGCGCTGCGGCCCCGGCTCGCTTGGAACCGCGCGGCCGCGCTGCGACAATACAGGCCGTATTCGCTCCCGACCCTTCCTCATGTCCCAGGCTTCCCCCGCGCGCGTCGACGCGCCGTTTCGTACCTTCATGTGTGTCGTTTGCGGCTTCCTCTACAACGAAGCCGAAGGCTGGCCGGCGGACGGCATCGAGCCGGGTACGCGCTGGGAGGATGTGCCGGAGACCTGGACCTGCCCGGACTGCGGCGTGACCAAGTCCGACTTCGAGATGGTCGAGATCTAGTGTCCTGTCTCACAAGTATCATCAAATAATTCCGGCGTCTTTCGGCGCGATACCGCGTTGCTCGTCGTCACCATAGCCCCGCTATGGCTCCTCCTCGCGCCTTGTCTCGCGCCGATATCCATCCGGAATTTCTTCGCGCTACTTGTGAGACAGGACACTAGCGATACGCCAGCTGTCCGGGATTCATGCTGCGCGAGAACAGGTGGCGAGAGCGTTTCGCCCGCGCCGCGCCGCATCCTGTCTCACCGCGGTCATCGGCGCGACGTGGTGCAGGCATTCCTTCTTGCTTGACTAGGCACTGTCAATCAAATCGGAGTTGCCGCATGCGTGTTTTCGTTCCGCTCGAGGATGCCAGCATCGCCGCCGATCACGGCGTGCTGGTGCCGTACCGCCAGGGTGTCGCCTGCCTGCATGGCCTGCGTGAAGAATTCCGTCTCGGCGACGACGGCTGGCTGTCGTTCGGGTCGATCAGCGATGGATCGTCAGTTCGTCGCCCGGATGCACGCCCAGCTTCTCGGCCTGACCTGCGTTGAGTTCGAGCACGTAGCGCGCCGGCGCGCCGCTCGAATAAGCCGGGCACGGGTCGGCGGTGCAGGCTGGGACATTGCGTTGCACGCTGATCAGTTTGCGTTCCGCATTGAAGAACAACATGTCCTGCGCGAACTTGCAGTTCTTCATCCAGAACCCACGCATGGCGTCGTCCTGAAAGATGAACAGCATGCCGTGATCGGCCGGCATCGAGGCGCGGTCCATCAGGCCGTGCTCGCGGCTGGCATCGTCCTCGGCGATCTCGATGCTGTAGCTGGTGCCTTTGAGCTCGACGGACGGCGTCGCGGGCGCCTTCGCGCAACCGGCGACCGGCACGATCAGCGTCAGCAGGAGCGCGGCGGCGAATGGGAAAATCGATGGCTTCATGGCAAGGTCCTGGAAGTGGCGCGAATGCGAATCCCCGGTGTTCAGGCCAGCGGCCCGGCTTTCAACGCGTGACCGTATTGCTGCTCGAATTCGGCTGCGAATTGCGCGAAATCGAAGCGCTGGTTCTGCGTACCCGGGTGTTCCACCTTGAGCGCACCCATCAGCGAGGCGATGCGGCCGACGGTAGGCCAGTCCATGCCACGCATCAAGCCGAAGATCAGGCCGGCGCGATAGGCGTCGCCGCAGCCGGTCGGATCGACCACCTGGCGCTCGCGCGCCGGCGGAATCTCGTAGGTCTCGCCTTGGCGCGTGCGAATCGACGAGCCGCGCGGGCCCTGCGTGACGATATACGCCTCGACGCGGCTTGCGATTTCTTCGGCGCTCCAGCCGGTGCGTTGCTGCAGCAACTGCGACTCGTAGTCGTTGACGATGACATAGGTAGCCTTGTCGATCATCGAGCGGAACTCGTCGCCGCTGAACAGCGGCATCGCCTGACCCGGATCGAAGATGAAGGGCACGCCGCGCGCAGCGAACTCGTCGACGTGCTGCAGCATCGCCTCGCGGCCGTCCGGGGCCACGATACCGAAGGTGATGCCGGGCACGTCGCGCACGTGATTCGCGTGCGAACTCGACATCGCGCCCGGGTGGAATGCGGTGATCTGGTTGTTGTCCAGATCGGTCGTGATGAAGCATTGCGGCGTGAATTGGTCAGGGAACTCGCGCACCTGGTCGAGGCGGATGCCGAATTTGGTCAGGTGTTCGCGATACGGCGCAAAATCCTGGCCCACCGTCGCCATCGGAATCGGATCGTCGCCGAGCAGTTTGAGGTTGTAGGCGATATTGCCGGCGCAGCCGCCGAACTCGCGGCGCATGTTCGGCACCAGGAACGACACGTTCAGGATGTGCACCTGGTCGGGCAGGATGTGTTTCTTGAACTGGTCCTGGAAGACCATGATGGTGTCGTAGGCGAGCGAACCGCAGATCAGTGCAGACATCGAAGGAATCCGGCAGGAGACGCCAGGGTGCGAAAAACACCATGGCAAACCGGCGAAGTCTACCCGAGCAGTGCCGGTGATCGCAGCCTCCATCGCCGGCGGGGTCGCCGGCCGCAGCAAGGGCGATTCTCGCAAAGCGCGTGGAAACCAGCGTCCGGCAAGGCTTTTTTAACCTCCTCGTCCTTGCCCCTCCGGGTACACCTGACTAAACTCGCGCACCCTCCCGCGAAGGTTTGCGGCAGTTGTGCTGCGCCATCTGCTCGCAGATCGCGCCAGAACGCGCGCCTCGCCCTCCACCCCTGAACAACTT
This sequence comes from Dokdonella sp., assembly GCA_040005635.1. GTDB lineage: Bacteria > Pseudomonadota > Gammaproteobacteria > Xanthomonadales > Rhodanobacteraceae > Dokdonella_A. The sequence goes on from JBDTYM010000081.1 coordinate 4,029, forward strand.
AAGGTTAGCGCCGCGCTTATGTTCAAAAGTCTACGCGGACTTTTTTCCAACGATCTCTCGATCGACCTCGGTACCGCCAACACGCTGATCTACGTGCGCGGCCAGGGCATCGTGCTGAACGAACCCTCCGTCGTCGCGATCCGCCAGGACCGTGGTCCCGGCGGCCCGCGCAGCGTGGCTGCGGTAGGCGGCGACGCCAAGAAGATGCTCGGCCGCACGCCGGCCGCGATCGTCACGATCCGGCCAATGAAGGACGGCGTCATCGCCGACTTCACTATGACCGAGGAGATGCTCAAGCAGTTCATCAAGAAAGTGCACAAGGCGCGCATGTTCCGGCCAAGTCCGCGCGTGCTGGTCTGCGTGCCCTGCGGTTCGACCCAGGTCGAGCGTCGCGCGATCAAGGAATCGGCCGAAAGCGCGGGTGCGCGTGACGTCTATCTGATCGAGGAACCGATGGCCGCTGCGATCGGCGCCGGCATTCCGGTGCACGAAGCGCGCGGTTCGATGGTGCTCGACATCGGTGGCGGCACCTCGGAAGTCGCCGTGATCTCGCTCAACGGCATCGTCTACTCGCAATCGGTGCGCATCGGCGGCGACCGCTTTGACGAGGCGATCATCAATTATGTGCGACGCAATCATGGCACCCTGATCGGCGAATCGACCGCCGAGAAGATCAAGGTCGAGATCGGCTGCGCGTTCACGCAGTCGGAAGTGCGCGAGATCGAAGTATCCGGCCGCAACCTCGCCGAGGGCGTGCCGCGCATGTTCACGGTCAACTCGAACGAGATCCTCGAAGCGTTGCACGAACCGTTGTCCGGTATCGTCAGCGCGGTGCGCAGCGCGCTCGAGCAGACGCCGCCGGAGCTGTGTTCCGATGTCGCCGAACGCGGCATCGTGCTGACTGGCGGCGGGGCTTTGCTGCGCGACATCGACCGCCTGATCTCCGAGGAAACCGGTCTGCACGTGCATATCGCGGATGATCCGCTGACCTGTGTCGCTCGTGGCGGTGGACGCGCTCTCGAACTGATCGACCAGCACGGCAGCGATTTTTTCGCGCCTGAATGAGCGTAGCAGGTGGTCGTTGACGGGATGACGTCATCCCCGCGAAAGCGGGGATCCATTTCGCCGCTCGCAAAAAGGCACAATGGATTCCCGCTTTCGCGGGAATGACGACTCTTCAGGCCGGCGCCTCTTTCCACCCGAATGGCCATCGCCCGCACCGACACCGCTACGCTGTTCGCCGAAGGCACGGTCAGCACGCTGCGGCTGATCGTCTATCTCGCCTGCGCGGTCGTGCTGATGGTGCTCGACCATCGCGGCAGCTACCTCGAATTGCTGCGACAGACCGGCAGCGCCCTGATCGAGCCGGTCTATCGACTTGCCGCGTTCCCGGCGGATGTGGCGCGGGCGACGCGCACGGCGGTCGCCACGCAGGACCAGCTCGCCGGCGAGAATCGCGACCTGCGCGAAGCCTTGCTGCTGGCGCAGGCACGCCTGAACCGGCTCGATACGGTGATCGCACAGAACGCGCGTCTGAAGGGCTTGCTCGAGGCACAGAACAACCTCGGCCTGTCGGTGCAGTTTGCGCGCCTGGTCGACGTCGACCTCGATCCGTTCCGTCACCGCATCGTGCTCGACGTGGGTGCCAACCAAGCGGTGGTGGTGGGCCAGCCGGTGATTGACGCACATGGCGTGATGGGCCAGATCATCGAGGTGCTGCCGAACACGTCGGTCGCCATGCTGATCACCGATCCGACACACGCGATTCCGGTCGTGGACGAGCGCAGCGGTGTGCGCACCATCGCTTACGGCAGCGGCGCCATCGATCAGTTGAAGCTGCCGAACGTGCCGATCAGCGCTGACGTCAAGGTGGGCGACAAGCTGCTCACGTCGGGCCTGGGCGGGCGTTTTCCCGCCGGATTCCCGGTCGGCGAGGTACATGAGGTCAAGAACGACAGCAGCGGCATGTTCGCCGCCGCCAGCGCGCGTCCCGCCGCCGCGCTCGATCGCAGCGGCGAAGTGCTGTTGCTGCATGACCAGCCGCAGCCCTATGGCCCGCCGCCCGAGCTGGACCCGATGGGGCCGCCGGCAGGTCTCGCCGGTCCGTTGCCCGCAACGTCGCCGACAACTGCTGCAGCGGGGCCGTCGCCATGAACCGCGGACGCGCGCAGGGCTGGCTGTTCGGCGGCAGTCTCGCAATCGCGTTCCTGCTGCAGCTGATGCCGCTGCCGCAGCTGCTGTTGCCGGTGAAGCCGTACTGGGTTGCGCTGGTGCTGATCTACTGGGCGATCGAACTGCCCGAGAAGATCGGCCTCGGTTTTGCCTTCCTGTTCGGCCTGGCCGGTGACGTGCTGACCGGCGAATTGCTCGGCGAGCAGGCACTGCGCCTGGTCGTACTTGCCTTCATCGTGCTGCGTTTCCGCGCGCGCCTGCGCTTCTTTCCGATGTGGCAGCAGGCACTGGCCGTGCTCGCGCTGCTGCTGAACGACCGCATCGTCATGCTGATGGTGCGCGGTTTCTCGGGCGAGGCGATGCCGTCGGTGGCGTACTGGCTTGCACCGGCGGTCGGCATGCTGATGTGGCCGTTCGTGTTCCTGCTGCTCGACGATTTGCGCACGCGCCTGCGCGGCAGCGAACCGCGCTGATGCATTGCCGTCATGGCTAGCGAATTCCGTCCGTTCAAGGAGACCCGCCACGAGGCGGCGCTGTTCCGCCGTCGTGCGCTGGCTGGCTTCCTGATCATCGTTGTCTGCCTGATCGCGCTGTGCGTGCGCTTCCGCTATCTGCAGGTGGTGCAGCATGACGAGTTCGCGACGCGCTCGGAGCAGAACCGCGTCCTGACACGACCGCTGGCGCCCGCGCGTGGACTGATCTATGACCGCAATGGCCTGCTGCTGGCCGAGAACGTCGCCGCGTTCCGTCTCGAAGTCACGCCCGAGCAGGCCGGCGACATGCAGCAAACGATCGATGCGCTCGGCAAGGTCGTGCCGGTCAGCGACGACGACATCGCACGTTTCAACACGTTGCGGCGGGGCAAGCGCTCCTACCAGGGCATTCCGTTGCGGCTGAAACTCTCCGAGGAAGAGATCGCCAGGTTCTCGATCAATCGCTGGCAGTTCCCGGGCGTCGACGTCGTACCGTACCTGACTCGCGCGTATCCGCTCGGCGCGGAGTTCGCGCATACGGTCGGTTACGTCAGCCGGATCGACAACGAAGACGTGGCGCGGCTCGACAAGGACGACTACGCCGGCACCACGCACGTCGGCAAGACCGGCATCGAGCGGTTCTACGAGGAGCGCCTGCACGGCGAAGTCGGCTACGAAAAGGTCGAGGTCAACGCCGACCATCGACCGCTGCGTGTGCTGCCCGATGGTCTCGCACCGAAGCCCGGTGAAAACCTGCATCTTTCGATCGACGCGCATCTGCAGGAAGTCGCCGAGGCCGCGTTCGAGGGTCGCGCCGGTGCGGCGGTCGCGATCGATCCGCGCAGTGGCGAAGTGCTCGCGATGGTCAGCGTGCCGAGCTTCGATCCGAATCCGTTCGTCAACGGCATCGCCAGTGCCGACTACAAGGCCTTGCTCGACGCCGAGGACAAGCCGCTGCTGAATCGCGTCCTGCGCGGCGCGTACGTGCCGGGCTCGACGATGAAGCCATTCGTCGGTCTCGGCGGCCTCGAACTCGGTTTGCGTCGTCCCAGCGACACCGTGCTTTCGACCGGCGAATTCTTCATCCCGGGACAGTCGCGTGCGTATCGCGACGACATCCGCGGCGGCAGCGGCCGCGTCGATCTGGTGCAGGCGATCGCGCAATCGGTCAACACGTATTTCTACTCGCTCGCGCTCGACATGGGCATCGATCGTTTCAGCGGGTTCATGGGCCGCTTCGGCTTCGGCAAGCCGACCGGTCTCGATCTGATCGGCGAGAGCGGCGGCGTGCTGCCGTCGAAGGAATGGAAGCGCGGTCGCTTCAACCAGCCGTGGTATCCGGGCGAGACCGTGATCGCCGGCATCGGCCAGGGTTACTGGGTCGTCACGCCGATCCAGCTCGGCAATGCGGTGGCGACGATGGCGAACCGCGGCGTACCGCACACGCCGCATCTGCTGCGCGCCGCGCAGAGCGGCATCGACGGCAAGATCGAACCCGTCGACAAGGCGGCGCCGCTGCCGAGCGTGATCACGAAGCCGGACAACTGGCTCGCCATCGAAGAAGGCATGATCGCGGTGGTCAACAGCGGCACCGGGCGCGGCGTCAATGACGGCTTTCCGTATGTGATTGCGGGCAAGACCGGCACCGCCGAACGCTATTCGCGCACTGACGAGACCTGGACCAGCATCAGCGCGAGTCCGATCGAGCGCCATCAGGTGCTGTTCGAGTGCTTCACGCCGGCCGACGGCGCGCGCATCGCGGTGGTCGTCGCGCTCGAGGCCGGTCGCAGCGGCGCGCACGACGCCGCGCCGATCGCACGCAAGATCCTCGATGCGTGGCTGCCCGGTGATCGCGAACAGCAGGGACGGCTGTCCGGCGTGAACACGCTCGCGCCGACGGCGACCGCGCAGGCGGCGCGATGATCGACGAGGCCATCGCACAGCTGCGCTATCGCCTCGGCACGCTCTGGCGCAAGCCGCGTGTCGACCTGCCGCTGCTCGGCGGACTCGCGTTGCTGATGGGCGTCGGCCTGATGACGCTGTACAGCGCCAGTGACCTCGATCGCGGCCAGGTCATCTCGCAGGCACTGCGCTTCGTGCTGGGTCTGGCCCTGATGCTGCTGATCGCGCGCATTCCGCCGCTCGCCTTGCGCAACTGGACGCCATGGCTGTATGCCGGCAGCGTGCTGCTGCTGGTCGCGGTCGCCGCACTCGGCGAGGGCCGCGGCGCGCATCGCTGGCTCGATCTGCGCATCGTGCGCTTCCAGCCGTCGGAGCTGCTCAAGCTGACGATGCCGATGATGGTCGCCTGGTACCTCAACGGCCGGCCGCTGCCACCGGGATGGGCCACGCTCGGCATCGTCGGCGTGCTGATCGCGATTCCGGCGGGTCTGATCACGGAGCAGCCGGACCTCGGCACGGCACTGTTGATCGCCGCAAGCGGCGCCTTCGGCGTGTTCCTGTCCGGCCTTGCCTGGTGGCGCATCGGCCTGCTGCTGTCCGCGTTCGCCGCGGCGGTGCCGGTCGGCTGGCATTTCCTGCACGACTACCAGCGCAACCGCGTGCTGACCCTGCTCGATCCGGAAGCCGACCCGCTCGGCAACGGCTGGCACATCATCCAGTCGAAGATCGCGGTCGGTTCGGGCGGCCTGTGGGGCAGGGGCTGGCACCATGGCACGCAGTCGCGTCTGGAATTCCTGCCTGAGCACACGACGGATTTCATCTTCTCGGTATTCGCCGAGGAATGGGGTCTGGTCGGCGTGCTGCTGTTGCTCGCGCTGTACGTGTTCATCATCGCGCGCTGCCTGTGGATTGCAGCCGAGGCGAAGGACACCTATGCGCGTCTGCTCGCGGGCGCGATCAGCATGTCGCTGTTCGTCTACGTGATGGTCAACGGCGGCATGATCACCGGCATGCTGCCCGTGGTCGGCGTGCCGCTGCCTCTGGTGAGTTACGGCGGCACCTCGGCGGTATCGCTGCTGGCCAGCTTCGGTGTGCTGATGTCGATCCACGCGCATCGCAAGACATTGTCGAGCTGAGGCGCGCGGCCGGCACCCTTCGAAAAAGGGATGTGCATTACAGCAGTCCATTCGTGCACGTGTTCCAGAACGTGTTCGGTGATGAGCGCGCGCCGATCAGCGCGCGAACTCGAACTGCAATTGCATCGTTGGGACACACTTCCATCGGATCGCCGGGCCTGTCGTGCGAGCGCCGAACCAGGATGCCGCCGTGCAACGGCATCCTGGTTGCGTCAATGGCGTCGACTACAGGCAGTCGGCAAGGCCGTCGTAGATCGTGGTCTGCGTGCCGGGCAAGGGCGTGTCCAGCGGGTCGTCGCCAGCGAGCGCGCTCAGCAGCGCCGTCATCGTCGTGCGTCGCGCCAGCGGCGTCGGACAATTCCAGGTGCGCGCTTCGACTGCAACCACACCGGTAGCAGGATCGATCTCCTCGTAGCTGCCGGCGAAGATCCATACGCATTGGCCGATTCGGCCGCTGGACTGTTCGACCGAGCAGCGGAAACGCAACGACTGGATATTGCTGTAGTCGCCCTCGCAGAACGTGTCGCCGCAGATGTCGTCGAAATTGCCGACCAGCTGCGTCGTCAGCGTGTACCAGGCTTCGTACTGGGCATCGGTCGTGAAGTATTCGTACTCCTCGACGAAGTGCGGCGGCGAAGCCGATTGTGCGGTGACGTGCAGGCACGGTACCCCGGCGAGCAGGGCAGCGGCGAGCGGCAACAACAGCGAGCGCAAATGCATGGAATGTCCTCCTTGGACGAAGTTGAAGAGCTCCTTCGAGCCGCGACCTCGATACGGTTCGATGGAGCGGCTCCAGCTTGAGGTCCAGCCGATGCGCTGCCGACCTGCGATCGCAGTGCGCGGCTGTGCGTCGATAGCGTCACCGTCTGTCGGGAAATGCCGACGCGCGCAGCGAGCGGAACGCCCTTCGGGCGAGCGCATTCGGCGCGCGCGATGGTAGAGTAGTCGCGTGCCCGTTCCCGTCCGATTTTTGCCTATCCGAATCCGTTCTCTATTGATCTGTGCGCTGGCCGCTGGCAGCGCTGCGGCGTCGGCGAAGAATGCGCCGCCCACGTTTGAACCAAATGCCGACCAGCGCGCTTTCGCTGCCGAAGTTGCGAAGGAGGGCGGGCCTTCCGAGTCGAGCGTGCTGGCGACTCTGGCCGAGGCGAAGGTTCAGCAGAGCATTCTCGATGCGATTGCGCGGCCGGCCGAGGCAACCAAGCCGTGGAAGGACTACCGGCCGATCTTCATCACCGACAAGCGCGTCGACGACGGCATCGCGTTCTACCGCGCCAACCGCCCATTGCTCGAACGCATCGGCAAGGAATATGCGGTACCGCCCGAGGTCATCGTCGCGATCATCGGTGTCGAAACCGGTTACGGCAAGGTCACCGGCAAGTACCGCGTGATCGATGCGCTATCGACGCTGGCGTTCAACTATCCGCCGCGCGCGACGTTTTTCCGCGGCGAGCTGAAGCAGCTGTTCCTGCTGCGCGACAAGCAGCTCGCTTTTCCGATCGATGAGCTCAAGGGCTCCTACGCCGGTGCGATGGGCTGGGGTCAGTTCATGCCGACCAGCATCGAGAGGTGGGCGAAGGATGAGGACGGCGACGGTCGCATCGACCTGTGGAACTCGCTGCCCGACATCACCGCCAGCGTCGCCAACTACTTTGCCGAACACGGTTGGCAGAAGGATCAGCCGGTCGCCGTACGCGCGCAGCCGGCCAGCGATGCGCACGATATCGCGCCGGCCAATTCCGAGCCGCTCTATCCACTGCAGCAGATGGAAGCCTGGGGCTACGCGCCAATTGAACGGGTGGAGGCCGCTACGCCGTCGACCCTGCTCAAGCTGGAGGGCGAACGTGGACCGGAATACTGGCTGACGTTCAAGAACTTTTATGTAATCACGCGCTACAACAAGAGCCCGCTGTATTCGATGGCGGTATGGCAGCTTGCCCAGGCGATTGCCGCGGGCGTGGCGACGCCGGCGTCGTGAGGTCGCTGCGCGCGCTCGGCCTGATCGCGCTCGGCGGTGCGCTCGTCGCCTGCGCCGGTCACAAGGCGCGCACGGGCACACCGTCGAATCCGCCCGCACCTGCGCCGCGCGGCGCCAGGTTGCCGTCCGATACCGCCCGGCCGCAGTCCGAGCGCTATCGTCAGAATGACGACAATGGTCCGGCCGCGCCGCCGATCGATGTCAGCAAGATTGCCGAACCCGTGCCGAAGGTCGAGCCGCGTTCGCGCTACGGCAACAAGGAAACCTACAGCGTGCTCGGCCAGACCTACAAGCTGCTGCCGGACGCGAGTGGCTATGTCGAGCGCGGCATCGCCTCGTGGTACGGCAACAAGTTCCACGGCTACATGACCTCGTCGTTCGAGCCTTACGACATGTACGCATTCAGTGCCGCACACAAGACGTTGCCGCTGCCGAGCTACGCGCGCGTGACCAATCTCGACAACGGCAAGAGCGTCGTCGTACGCATCAACGACCGCGGTCCGTTCCACGAGAATCGCATCATCGACCTGTCCTACGCCGCCGCGGTGAAGATCGGCGTCTGGCCGAAGGGCACTGGCCTGGTCGAGGTGCGTGCGATCGATCCGGCGCATGCGCAGGCGGAACTGCCGCCGCCACGGACCGCATCGATGCCGCAAGCGCGGCCGCCGGCCGAGGCGCCGCACGTGGTCGCCGCGCAGACGCCGCCGCGGCCATTGTCGGACTTGGCGCAAGCGCCGCGCATCTATCTGCAGCTCGGCGCCTACGGCGAGCGCGCCAACGCGGAGCGCGCGGTTGCGAACGCGACGCGCTCGGGCATCGATCGCGTCGGCATCCAGTCCGTCGTCGTCGACGGTCGCACGGTTCATCGCGTTCGCGTCGGACCGCTTGCCGACGTCGATGCGGCCGATGCGATGACGAAGCGCATCGAACAACTCGGCCTCGGCGCGCCGCGCGTCGCCATCGAGCGATGAACGCAGGGCATACCGGCTGACACGATGGCGCAATGATGAGGTGTTTTAGCGGCCATGCTTTGCGACAATCCCGCCTTTACACCTTTGCAGGACCGATTCCCCGAGATGAAGCTGCCCGTTCTGTTCCGGCCACTCCTTGTCAGCGCGATGGCCCTCGCGATCTCCGTCAACCTCGCGCAGGCGCGGACCAAGTCGCACGCGCCAGCCCCGGCGCAGCAGCCGGCGCAGCCGGCGAATCCGCCTGCGACCGACGCTGCCGCCGCAGCGCCGGCAGCGGCAACCGCCAACCCTGTGCCGGCAAATCCAAGCCTGCCGACGCCGCAACCGGTCGCCAAGGCGACGCCGCAGCCGACGCCCGGCGCATCCGGCAGCGGTCCGGTACCGCCACCGCCGTCGATCGATGCCAAAAGCTGGGTGCTGATGGACTACACCAGCGGCCAGGTGCTGACCGAAAGCAATATGGACCTACGCGTCGCGCCGGCCTCGATCACCAAGGTCATGACCTCGTACGTCGTGTCGGCCGAACTCGGGCACGGCAAGATCCACCGCGACGACAAGGTCATGATCAGCGAACGCGCCTGGCGTTCCGGCGGCGCCGGCACCGATGGCTCGACCAGCTTTCTGCAATTGAACAGCCAGGTCGACCTGAAGGACCTGCTGTACGGCATGATCATCCAGTCCGGCAACGACGCCGCGATCGCGCTGGCCGAACATACCGCCGGCTCCGAGGAGACCTTCGCGCAGTTGATGAACCAGTACGCTGCGCGCATCGGCATGACCGGCACCAATTATGTCGATGCCAGCGGCTTGCCGAACCCGAACCACTACACCACTGCGCACGACATCGCCCTGCTGTCGCGCGCGCTGATCCACGACTATCCCGAGGAATACAAGATCTACGCGGTCAAGGATTTCGAGTGGAACGGCATCAAGCAGCACAACCGCAATACGCTGCTGTGGCGCGACTCGACCGTCGATGGCATCAAGACGGGTCACACCTCCGAGGCGGGCTTCTGCCTCGCCACGTCGGCGTTGCGCGGCGACCAGCGTCTGATCGCAGTCGTGATGGGCGCGCCGAGCGAGAAGCAGCGTGCCGACGACAATCAGGAGTTGCTGAATTACGGCTTCCGTTTCTTCGAGACACGCAAGCTGTACGAGGCGAGCAAGCCGCTGGCCAATCCGGAATTGTGGAAGGGGGCTGTCGCGAACCTTCCGCTCGGCGTCGCCGAGGACGTGCTGATCACGTTCCCGCGTGGCCGCTACGCCGATCTCAAGGCCAGCCTCGAGATGCCGTCGCGCCTGGTCGCGCCAATCGAGAAGGGCAAGCAGGTCGGCAGCTTGAAAGTGACGCTCGATGACAAGACGTTGCTCACGCGGCCGCTGATTGCGCTGGCCGACGGCGGCGAAGGCGGCTTCTTCAAGCGCTTCTCCGATGGCGTCTGGATGTGGTTCAAGGGCGACGCGGGTCCGGCCGTTTCGGCAACGGCTCCCAAGGCCAATTGAAGCCCAGCGATAGAGCGGCCGTGCCGCGCATCGCGGCCGTTCGACTCATGGGCTGATCAGAAGGAAGGCTGAATGAAAGATCTCGACAATATCCAGGCGCAGAATCCGGATCAGGGCTTCCAGTTCCCGGGCCTGTTCGAGATCACCGCGATGGGCAGCGTCGCGGCGCAACTCGAGCGCAGGGTGCCCGACATCCTCACGAACCTGGGCTTGAGCGTGCTGGCGGGCTCCGCACGCCTGCGCCCCTCACGGGAGGGCAATTACGTCTCGGTATCGGTCAGCTTCACCTGCCCGACGCGCGAGAAGTACGACGAGGCGCATGCCGCATTGCGGGCCGATCCGGATATCCGCTGGACGCTCTGAAATCTGGGATTCGGGGTTCGGCACCAGCGAAATCCGTCTCACCGCAGATTGTCGGGGATTGCAGCAACAAGGGCGGTAAGCAAGCCGGGGCTTGGCGCATTCGCGATGTCAGAGGCGGCAGAGGCGTTGAACCAGTGCGCGGTCAGTTCAACGGCTGTCAGCCCGCAGGCCTTTGTGTGCACGTCAGCGCTGGTGCGCATGTCGTCGAGCAGCGCTCTGAGATGGACGCGTTCCGCACCTTGGGCGGCTGACGTCTTGTCGGTGGCACGACCGCGGTCGGGGTGCGACGGCACTGCGTTGCGCGGAGCTTCGACATCGAGGGTCACATAGCCGGCAGGGACTGCGGCCGAAGTCACGGATACCGTCGCGGTGCCGAACGCCAAACCGAGTACGATGCCGGGCCCGGCCATCTTGCTCTGCATGACGTGACTCGCAGATCGTCTGTGCGGCTAGTTTGGCAAGTTGGCAAACGCGCCGGTCCGCCGCTCGGCGCGGTTGTGAAATCCACACCAGAACCCATTTCCCGATCATGTCCCCACCCGTTCTCGTGCGCCGCCTCGGCCGCCAACCCTACGAACCGGTCTGGCGCGCGATGCAGGCGTTCACCGACACGCGCGGCCCGGAAACTCCGGACGAACTGTGGGTGCTCGAACACGATCCGGTCTTCACGCTCGGCCAGGCCGGCAAGTGGGAACACGTGCTGATGCCAGGCGATATCCCGGTTGTACCGGTCGATCGCGGCGGACAGGTTACCTATCACGGTCCCGGCCAGATCGTCGCCTATCCGCTGTTCGACCTGCGTCGCCTGAAGATCGGCGTGCGCGAACTGGTCAATCGCATCGAGCAGTCGTTGATCGACACGCTGGAGACCTGGAACATCGTCGCCGTGCGCCGCGACGGCGCGCCCGGCGTGTACGTCGGCGACGCCAAGGTCGCCGCTCTCGGTCTGCGCGTGCGCCGCGGCTGCTCCTTCCATGGTCTCGCATTCAATATCGCGATGGACCTGGAGCCATTCCACCGCATCAATCCCTGCGGTTATCAAGGTCTTGCCGTCACCCAGGTGCTAGACTTGGGCGGCCCCGGCTCGCTGGCCGAGGTCGAAACGGTCCTGATCGGCGAACTGGCGCGGCAATTTGGCCTGAGGCCGATCGCCGCCGCTGCACAGCTTCCTCCCTTTGCCACCCCGGTCGACGCGGCGCGCGCCGCCGAGCCCGCCTGAACTTTCGCGCATGAACGACGCCAAGATTATTCCGCTTTCCGTCGTCGAGACGCCGCTCGACAAGCAGATGGGCGAAGACAAGATCGCGCGCAACCGCGCGGCCTTCGCCGATGCGCCCACCCTGCGCAAGCCGAGCTGGATCCGCGTGCGCATTCCGGCCGGCAATGCCGTCGCGAAGCTGAAAGCGAAGCTGCGCGAGAACCGCCTCGTCACCGTATGCGAGGAAGCCTCCTGCCCGAACATCCACGAATGCTTCGGCAAGGGCACCGCCACCTTCATGATCCTGGGCGAGGTCTGCACGCGGCGCTGCTCGTTCTGTGACGTGGCGCATGGCCGCCCGAAAGCGCCCGATCCGCTGGAAGCTGCGCATCTGGCCGGCACGATCCGCGACATGGGCCTCAAGTACGTCGTCATCACCTCGGTCGACCGCGACGACTTGCGCGACGGCGGCGCGGCGCATTTCGCGTCCTGCATCAGGGCCGTGCGCTTCGAGAATCCCGGCATCCGCATCGAGATCCTGACCCCCGATTTTCGCGGCAAGGGCCGCATGGAGCGCGCCCTCGAGGCGCTCGCGGGCGATCCGCCCGACGTCTTCAACCACAACCTGGAAACGCCGCGCGCGCTGTACCGCGAGGTACGCCCGGGAGCTGACTACGACTGGTCGCTCGACCTGCTGCAGCGCTTCAAGGCGCAGCATCCGCAGGTGCCGACCAAGTCCGGCATCATGCTCGGACTCGGCGAAACGTTCGCCCAGGTCGAGGAAACGTTGAACGATCTGCGCGCCCACGATGTCGATATGGTTACGATCGGTCAATACTTGCAGCCGAGCGCCCACCATCATCCGGTACTGCGCTACTGGACGCCGGATGAGTTCAAGGCGTTCGAGGAGCTCGGCTACCGCATCGGTTTCGAGCATGTCGCTTCGGGTCCGATGGTACGTTCCTCGTACCATGCGGACGAAATGGCACATGCCGCAGGTTTCGTACAGGTTGCATGATTTATAGCTAGGCCGGTCTTGCAGGCGTCCGCACGCGGGCGATCCACGTCTCGAGACCGCCTCGTCCCACAGTCGGAGATCGTAATGCGGAAGTTGTTGCTGAGCGTCGCGCTGACGGCCCTGATGGGTCCCGTTCTTGTCGATACCGCCATCGCCAAGCCCACCCAGGAAGCCGGCGCGCCGCTGCTCAAGGCGACCCCGTCGGAAGCGGAGGCCGCCGTCTGGGCGACACGCTTCCTGACCCGCTTCCACTACAAGCCGACGCCGCTCGATGACGCGATGTCGGAACAGATCTTCAAGCGCTACCTCGATTCGCTCGATGGCGACAAGCTGTTCTTCACGCAGGCCGACGTCGACAAGTTCGCCGGCTACAAGGACAAGCTCGACGACGCGATCTACGACCAGGATCTGGCCGCGCCGTACGCGATCTTCAACATCTACGAGCAGCGCGTCGGCGAACGTGTCGCCTATGCGCGCTCGCTGCTGGCCAAGGGCTTCGACTTCAGCGTCGCCGAAACCTACCAGTACGACCGCGAGAAGGTGCCGTGGGCGAAGGACGAGGGCGAGGTCGATGACCTCTGGCGCAAGCGCATCAAGAACGACTGGCTGCGCCTGAAGCTGGCCGGCAAGGCCGACAAGGACATCCGCGACACGCTCGACAAGCGCTACTCGGCCTACCTCGACCGCGTCCATCAGCTCAACAGCGAGGACGTGTTCCAGACTTTCATGAACGCGTATGCCTCATCGATCGAACCGCATACCAACTACCTCGGACCGCGCGCGTCGGAGAACTTCGACATCGCGATGAAGCTGTCGCTCGAAGGCATCGGCGC
>JBDTYM010000082.1:0-17279 GCA_040005635.1 Dokdonella sp.
TCGTGCATCACCTCAACGCCGCGCTGCGCGCGAACGCGATCTACCAGCGCGATGTGGACTACATCGTGCGCGACGGCGAAGTGATCATCGTCGACGAGTTCACCGGCCGCACCTTGCAGGGCCGGCGCTGGTCGGACGGCCTGCATCAGGCGGTCGAGGCCAAGGAAGGCGTGCCGATCCAGCGCGAGAACCAGACGCTGGCGTCGATCACCTTCCAGAACCTGTTCCGCATGTACAAGAAGCTGTCCGGCATGACCGGCACGGCGGATACCGAAGCCTACGAATTCCAGTCGATCTACGGCCTCGAAGTCGTGGTGATCCCGACCCATCGCAGCATGGTGCGCAAGGACGAGGCCGATGTCGTCTTCCTGAAAGCCGAGCCGAAGTACGAGGCGATCGTCGAGGACATCAAGGAAAGCTACGAGCGCGGCCAGCCGGTGCTGGTCGGCACCGCCTCGATCGAGATGTCCGAGTTGCTCGATGGCCTCCTCATCAAGCACGGCGTGCCGCACGAGGTGCTGAATGCAAAGCAGCACGAGCGCGAAGCGCACATCGTCGCGCAGGCCGGTCGGCCGAAGGCGATCACGATCGCCACCAACATGGCCGGTCGCGGCACCGACATCGTGCTCGGCGGCAGCCTCGAAGCCGAGCTGCATGCTCTCGGTGAAGACGCGCCGCAGAGTGAGCGCGATCGCATCAAGACCGAATGGCAGCTGCGCCACGACGAGGTCATCGCGCTCGGCGGCCTGCGCATCGTCGGCACCGAACGTCATGAATCGCGCCGCATCGACAACCAGCTGCGCGGTCGTTCCGGTCGCCAGGGCGATCCGGGTTCGAGCCGCTTCTACCTGTCGCTCGAAGACAATCTGATCCGCATCTTCATGGGCGAGGGCGTCGCGCGCCTGATGCGCATGTTCGGCATGAAGGAAGACGACGCCATCCAGGACAAGATGGTCAGCCGTCAGATCGAGAAGGCGCAGCGCAAGGTCGAGGCGCACAACTTCGATATCCGCAAGCATCTGCTCGAATTCGACGACACCGCCAACGACCAGCGCAAGGTCATCTATCAGCAGCGCAACGAGCTGCTCGACAGCGAGAACGTGCACGAGACGATCGAGAGCATCCGCCAGGATGTCTTCACCGACCTCGTGCGCCGCTACGTGCCGCATGATTCGGTCGACGAGCAATGGAACATCGGCGGCCTCGAAACCGAATTGAACGCCGAATTCGGCCTGCAGATGAACCTCAAGCAGTGGCTGGAGGATCAGCAGGAAGTCGATTCGAACGGCGTGCTCGATCATGTACTCGCAAGCGCCGACCGCATGTTCCGCGAGAAGGAAGCGATGCTCGGTTCCGAGGTCATGCGTGGCCTCGAGAAGCACGTGATGCTGTCGGTGCTCGATAACGGCTGGAAGGAGCACCTGTCCAGCATGGACTACCTGCGCCAGGGCATTTATCTGCGTGGTTATGCGCAGAAGCAGCCGAAGCAGGAGTTCAAGCGCGAGGCGTTCGAGCTGTTCGAAGGCATGCTCGGCCGCATCAAGCACGAAGTCGTCCAGCTGCTCGCGCGTGTGCGCATCCGCAACGAGGATGAAGTCGAGGCGATGGAGGAGCAGCAGCGCCGCCAGGCCGAGGCGCAGGCACGCTCGATGCAATTCCAGCACGCCGAGGCGGCCGGCTTTGCTGCGGGTCTGCCCGTCGAAGGCGAACAGGAAGCGCTGCCGCAGATGCCGGTCGTGCAGACGCCGGTGCATCGCGACTCGCCCAAGGTCGGCCGCAACGATCCGTGTCCGTGCGGCTCGGGCAAGAAATTCAAGCAGTGCCACGGCAAGATCGATTGAGCGTGCCACGCTGCGCCGATGGCACGGCCTTCGGTCAACTCGCAGCGTGTAACTTCCGTATGACGTCATGCCCGCGAACGCGGGCATCCCACTGAATAGGTCGCGCATGCATCGCGTGATGTGCCGACACCGCACACTCGCCCGATTGCGGTGCCCCCGCCGACCGCCCCGGCCATCCGCGCTTACCGCGGCGTGCCCGACGATATTCCCATGACAGCGACGCCGCTCCACGTCGTCGCGGGCGTCCTGCACGACGCGCAAGGGCGCATCCTGCTCGCGCAACGCCCGCCCGGCAAACATCTCGCCGGCCTGTGGGAATTTCCAGGCGGCAAGTGCGAGGACGGCGAACTGCCGATCGACGCCCTCGCGCGCGAACTGCGCGAGGAGATCGGCGTCGTCGTCGAATCCGCACGACCCCTCATCGTGGTACCGCACGCCTACGCCGAAAAGCGCATCCTGCTCGACGTCTGGCGGGTCGCCGCGTTCACCGGCACGCCGCACGGTCGCGAAGGCCAGCGCCTGGCCTGGGTGGAACGCGCCGATCTCGATCGCCTCGAACTGCCGCCGGCCGACCGTCCGGTCGTCACCGCGTTGCGCCTGCCGGACCGTTATCTGATCACGCCAGCACTGCCGCCCGACGAAACAGACACGATCGTGCGCGGCATCGAACGCGCCTGCCGCAAGGACGTACGCCTGATCCAGCTGCGCCTGCCGGGATGGCCGAACGAGCGCCTCGCCCGCGTCGCGCGCACGGCGCGCAATCTGTGCCGCGACTATGGCGCCCAACTGCTGCTCAACGCCGACTGGAAACTCGCCGCCGTGCTCGGCCTCGACGGCGTGCACCTGCCCGCGGCGACCGCGTCGACCTTGATCCAGCGACCGCTGCCGGCCGACCGCTGGGTCGCCGTATCCTGCCACGATGCCGCTGAACTGGCTCATGCCGAGCGCATCGGCGCCGACTTCGTCACGCTCGGCCCGGTCTTCCCGACGCCGAGCCACCCCAAGGCACCGACGCTCGGCTGGGAGCGCTTCGCCGAACTCACCGCCGCGAGTGGGGTTCCGGTTTACGCGCTCGGCGGCCTGGAGACCGACGATATCGACGAGGCGCAGGTCAGTGGTGCCCAGGGCGTGGCGGCGATACGGGCGTTGTGGAGCGCCTGACGACGCGCCTGCAGGCAACATGGCCTCGCTTCGCTATCATGCGACGTCGCTCAGGGGGAGCCGCAGCGCCGCATGAAACTGGTCATCCAGATTCCCTGCTACAACGAGGCGCTGTCGCTGCCGCATGCGATCCCGCAATTGCCGCGCGTGGTGGCCGGTTGCGATGTCGTCGAGTGGCTCGTCGTCGACGATGGTTCCGAGGACGACACCTCGGCGATCGCGCATGCACTCGGCGTCGACCGCGTGGTGCGCCATGCGGTCAATCGCGGTCTCGCGGCGACCTTCATGACCGGCCTCGAGACCGCGATCGCGGCGGGCGCCGACATCATCGTCAACACCGACGCCGACAATCAGTACGACGCGCGCGACATCGAGACCCTCGTGCGGCCGATCATCGAAGGTCGCGCCGAAATGGTGATTGGCGCGCGACCGATCAGCGAAACCGAGCATTTCTCGTGGCTGAAGAAGCGCCTGCAGCGGCTCGGCAGCTGCGTGGTGCGGCTGGCCAGCAATACCGAGGTCGCCGATGCGCCGAGCGGCTTCCGCGCGTTCACGCGGGAAGCCGCGCAACGCCTCAACGTCTTCAGTTCGTACACCTACACGCTGGAAACGATCATCCAGGCCGGGCACAGCAATATCCGCGTGCTGTCGGTGCCGATCCGCACGAATCCGGACCTGCGGCCTTCGCGCCTGGTCAAGAGCATCACGCGTTATGTCTGGCGCTCCGCATCGACGATCGTGCGCATCTTCGCGACCTACAAGCCGTTGATGTTCTTCTGGCTGATCGCATCGTTCTTCCTGCTGGTCGGCGGCGTCGCCGGCGGTTGGTTCCTGTTCCACCGCTTCACCGGCGATGGTGCGGGTCATCTGCAGTCCGCGATGCTCGCCGCCGCGTCCATCACGATCGGCCTGATCGCGTTCCTGATCGGTTTCGTCGCCGACCTGCAGGCGGTCAACCGGCGTTTGCTCGAGGGCATCGACTGGCGCTTGCGGCAGCTGGAAGATCGTGCCGAACGCCGTGCGAGTTCCACCCACCGGTCGTGACGAAGTCCTGCTTGCCATGAGCGGCCGCGATGATGTCGGGGCAGGCGAGCGTGCCGTGCCGCGTCGGCGCATCCTGCTGCTGACGCGCAACTTTCCGCCCGCGGTGGGCGGCATCCAGCGCTATCTCCACGAAATCGTAGGCCAGCTCGTCGGCGAATTCGATGTCGCGGTGGTCGGACCGAACGGATGCGCGGCGTACGCAGGGGGCGCGGTGGACGTACGCGAGTCGAGTCTGCAGCCGGTGCCGCTGTTCCTGGCCGCTTCGCTGCTCAAAGGCCTCGCTCTCGCGCGACGCTTCAAGCCCGATCTCGTCATTGCCGGCAGCGGACTGATGGCGCCGCTCGCGCTGGCGATCGGTCGCGCCACCGGCGCTCGCGTCGCGGTCTTCGTCTACGGTCTGGATATCGTGGTCGACAGCGTGCTCTACCAACGTCTGTGGTTGCCGGCGATCCGCGCCTGCGATGTGGTGATTCCGATCAGCCAGCGCACACGCGCGCTGGCGCTGCAGAAACGCGTCGAGGCGTCGCGCCTGGGTTCAATCATTCATCCGGGTACCGATGCGGTCGTCGCCGATGCGGCAGCCGGCGCCGCGTTTCGCGCCGCGCACGCCATCGGCGATCGCCGCTTGTTGCTCTCGGTCGGCCGACTGGTACCGCGCAAGGGCCTGCTCGAATTCGTCGATCGCAGCCTGCCGGCTATCGTCGCCGTCGAACCCAACGTACTTCTCGTCGTCATCGGTGGCGAGGCCGATGACTCGCTCGCCGGCGGCGCCGGAGGGGTTGGCGCACGCGCAATGCAGATTGCCGAGCGTGCCGGCATTGCGCGCCATCTGCGGCTGCTCGGGCAGGTTTCGGATGACGTTCTGGCCGGCGCCTGGAACGCCGCCGACGTGCACGTATTTCCAATCCGCGAGCTGCCCGGCGATGTCGAAGGATTCGGCATCGTCTGCATCGAAGCGGCGGCGCATGGCGTGCCGACGGTGGCGTTCGCGTCCGGCGGCGTCGTCGACGCGGTCGCGCCAGGCCGCTCCGGTACGTTGGTCAAGGCGGACGACTACGTCGCTCTCAGCGCTGCCGTGATCGACGCGCTGCGCGGCTCGTCCACAGAGCCTGCGGCGAAGGCGCGCGCGCGGAGTTTTGCGGCCGAGTTTTCGTGGGATGCCATCGGCGTGCGGTTGCGCGCTCTCGTCGGCCAAGCATTGCAGCGAGCGCAGGCGCGCTAGACCCGACCGACTTCCGCGTCTTTGTACAGCAGCCAGATGTAGCCGCGAAACGTCGCCGGCAGCCAGCGCACCCACAACAGGGCGACGCGTTGCTGCAACGAGCCGGGTCGCAGCATGTATTCGATTTCGTAGCGCGCGGGGTCGGCGAGCATGGCCTGCGTGAAGTCGACCACGCGAAAGGCCGTCGTGAGTCGACGCAGTTCGGCCAGGCCATGCATGCGTTCGTAGTAGCGATTGCCGCGTCCAAGCACGCGCAGGTAGACGTTCGCGAGCGGGCGCGGCAGCCAGGACAGGAACGGCAGCCGGTAGTGCGGCTCGATCAGCACGAGCCGGTTGGTTGCCGCGAAGTAGCAGCATCCACCCGGTCTCAGCACGCGGCGGATCTCGGCGAACAGGCGCGGCTGGTCCGGCACGTGCTCGTAAACCTGCGAGCAGACAACGACATCGAACGTGTCGGCGGCGAACGGGATGTCGAGCGCATCGCCGATGCGGAATTCCAGGTTGGCGCGGATGGAGTGCTGCTGCGCGAACGCGATCGCATGCTCGTCGATATCGATGCCGACCACGTGGCCGAACGCCTGCGCGAATATCGCATCCATCGCGCCCGATGACGCGCCGACATTGAGCAGGCGTTGCGTGGCCGGATCGCCGCGGCCGGCTTCGCGCAGCACCGCAAGCGCCGAGCGCGCCTTCTTCTCGCGCGAAGCGGCGTCGAAGACCTCAGGGTTCTGCAGCGAAAATCCGTATTGGTATTCGTAGTCGGACACGACCGATTCCGCAGCGCTGGCGACGCGTCGGCAGGCAGTACGCAAGCCGTCGCAAGGATGCAGCAGCGGTCGATGTTAGCATGCGATATTGCAGCCGAAGCCCGGCGACCGGGCGCGCAAGGGAGGTCGGCATGGCGCAGTTCGACGACCGCTTTCAGCGCGTGCGCGACTACTACGACGATGAGTACTACCAGGGCAAGGGGAGTGCGCCGGAAGGGGCGTTGCCGTGGCACTACCGGGTGATCGCGCGCCGCCTGGGTGATCTGCGCGAGCGTGCGGTGCTCGACGTCGCCTGCGGCAGTGGCGAATGGCTGGGCTTGCTCGCCGGCCTCGGCGCAAAGCCTGCTGGTATCGACATCTCGACGCGAGCCATCGAGATGTGCCGGCAGCGTTTCGTCGAAGGCGAATTTGCGGTCGGTCCCGCCGAGTCGCTGCCGTTCGCCGATGCGAGTTTCGACCTCGTCACCTGCATGGGTTCGCTCGAGCACTTCCTCGATCCCGATGCGGCACTGCGCGAGATGCTGCGTGTCGCCAAGCCGGCCGCGCAATTTCTTCTGCTGGTGCCGAACGCAGGTTTCCTGACGCGGCGCTTGGGGCTCTACGGCGGCACCGGCCAGACCCGCGTGCAGGAAGTCGTGCGCACTCTGGATGGCTGGAAGGCCTTGTTCGAAAACGCGGGGATGCGTGTCACCGCGCGCTGGCGCGACCTGCACATGCTGACGGCCGAGTGGATCCTGCGTGATGGCACGCTGCGCGCGTTGCCGCGGCTTGCACAGGCCGCGTTGCTGCCGCTGTGGCCGCTCGGCTGGCAGTACCAGGTCCATCATCTCTGCGTGCGCCGTTGAGCGTCGCGTCGCGCTTCACCGCGCATCTGCGCGTTGCCCAACGCGCGATAGCCGCGATTGCGATCATCGCCATCGCCGTATTTCTTGCGCGGCACCGCCTCGAAGTCTTCTCGATGTTTGCGCGCGCACGCGTGGGCTGGCTCGCCCTCGGCGGGTCGTTGTTCCCGTTCGGTCACGCGCTGGTTGCCAGCGGCTTTCACCAGGTGCATCGCGCGATGGGCATCGAAGCGAACTGGCCGACGTCGATCGACAGCTACCTGCGCCGCCTGCCTGCGCGCTACGTGCCCGGCGGCCTCTGGCATTCGCTGGCGCGCTACCTGGACCTGCATGATTCGACGCAGATCGGTGGCCGCGCCCTGTTGCGCGTGTTCGCATTCGAGAGCGGCGTCGTCGGTGTCAGTGGTCTGTTCGTTGCGCTGTTGGCGGCATGCATTTTCGGCCCGGACAACGCAGCGTTCGCGTTCCTGCGCTGGCCGCTCGCTTGGGCGGCGATTGCGCTCGCACTCGGACTTGGCGGATTCGCGCGCTGGACCGGCCAGCGTCTGGACGCGCGACAGCTCGTGTTCGCACTAGTGCTACACACGGTCAACTGGATCTGGCTGACGTTCGCATTCGCGGTCTATGCGCGTGGCTTGGGCGGCGGCGAACTCGACACATGTGCGGTCGGCGATGTCGCGGTCAGTTATCTGCTGGCGACGGTGACGGGTTTTCTTTCGTTCTTTGCGCCGCAGGGATGGGGCGTTGCCGAAACCGTGTTCGCGACGCTGCATCCGTGCAGCGCGGCTGCGGCGGTCGCCGTCGCGGCGCTGACGGGATTTCGCGTGATCTGTCTTGTTGCCGATGCTGCGCTGTTCGCGCTGTGGATGGTCCTGCGTCGACTGAACCCGATGGGGCGTCGAATCCAATAGCGGAGCAGCGGCGCGCAGCTTCCTCACGCCTTTGCAGCAGCAAGCACCTGATAATGCGCGTGCAACGCCGCGACGCGCCGGTCGAGTTCCGCCAGCGAGCCTTCGTTTTCGAGGACATCGTCGGCGATCGCGAGCCGCTGTGCGCGCGAGGCTTGCGCCGCGAGAATCTCGTCGGCGAGTTTTGACGTCATCCCGCTGCGCGCCAGCAGGCGTTCGCGTTGCGTCGCCACGGACGCGTCTACCACGAGAACACGGTCGACCCAGTCGTAGTGGCCACTTTCCACGAGCAGCGGAATCACCAGCACGGCGTAGGCGCCGTCGATGTGCTTGGAGCGCTCGCGCAAGGCTTTGCGGATGCGTGGATGCAGGATGGCTTCCAACTGCATTCGCGCCGCGGAATCGGCAAATACGCGCTCACGCATCGCACGACGATCGAGCGCGCCGTTCGCATCGAGCACATCCACGCCGAACTCTTCGACGATCTCCACCAGCGCAGGCCGGCCGGGGGCCACCAGCTCACGCGCCACGATGTCCGCATCGATCACGTCGATGCCGAGGGTGGCAAAACGTTCAGCGACGGCGCTCTTGCCGCTGGCAATGCCGCCGGTTAGCGCAACGGTGAATGGTCCGGTTCCATATTTCATATCGCATTCCGCCGGCTTGGCCTGACGTGTCGAGCTGCCATCGTAGCAAGGCTGGACGACTCGCAATCGCTGGATCGCAGGTGCAGCCGGCGTGCTGGCCGCGGTCGTAATACAATCCAGTGATGCATACGCCGCTCGAGCGCACGACCCAGATCAATGCCGCAGTCAGCGGATTGCTCGCGCTGTTCGATGATGTTGACGCACTCTATGTTTTTGGCAGCGTAGCGGAAGGAAGTGATGGTGCCGGCTCGGACATCGATCTCGCGCTATTGTGTTCCGCGCCAATTGACCCACTCCGGCGCTTCGAGGCTCAGCGCGAATTGTCCGTACAGCTGCGGCGTGATGTGGATCTGATCGATTTGATGCGTGCCAGTACGGTGCTGCGCGAGCAGATCATCGAAAAGGGCAAGCTCATCCATGTTCGTCATGCGGACAAGGTCCTGGACTTCGAGGGGCGTGCATTGACCGACTATGCCGAACTCATGGACGCCACGCGCGAGCTGCGCGAAGCGGTGCGCCGGGATGGCATCGCGTACGCACCATGAGCGCCGTACGGCTGGCAAAAGTCGCGGCAATCCAACGCAGCGTGGCGCGTGCGCGCGAGGAATTCACCGCTGCGGGCACCGCTTTCCGAAGCGATTTCACACGCCAGGACGCGGCAATCCTGAACGTGCTGCGTGCCTGCGAACTCTCCCTCGACCTGGCGAATATTCTGATCCGCGAACGTCGTCTGGGGATTCCCCAAACCGCCAGGGACAGCTTCATGTTGCTTGCGGCGGCCGCGCTGATCCCGACCGATCTCTCGGACAGGCTGCAAAGGATGATCGGTTTTCGCAATATCGCGGTCCATCAGTATCAGGATCTCGATCTCGCCATCGTTGAATCGATCCTGCAGCGGGATCTGGATGATGTGTTGGCGTATTCGACCGTGTTGGCGAAGCTGGACTAGGGAGCCGCGGCACGCACGCGCCGCGCTTGTGGCGCACCTGCGTCGCACCGCACACGTGTAGGAGCGGCGCAGCCGCAATCACCGCTTGATCAGCCGTTATGTCGCCAGCCCGAACAACCTTGCATAGAACACGCCCAGCCAATCACCGAACACGAACCAGCCCCAGCCGGCAGCGGCAATGAACGGGCCGAACGGAATCGGCGTGCTGCGATCCTTGCCGCGCAACGCGAGCGCGCTGCCACCGACGATCGCGCCGATCAGTGACGACAGCAGGATGATCGGCAGCAGGCTCATCGCGCCCATCCACGCGCCGAGCGCAGCGAGCAACTTGAAGTCGCCGTAGCCCATGCCTTCCTTGCCGGTCAGCAGCTTGAACAGCCAGTACACGGACCAGAGACTGAGATAGCCGATCGCCGCGCCGATGATCGAGACCGGCGGCGCAACGAACAGCGGCACCAGCGAAATCAGCAGGCCGAGCCAGAGCAGGGGCAGGGTCAGCTGGTCAGGCAGCAGTTGCGTGCGTGCGTCGATGCCGGACGCCGCAACGAGGATCCAGGTGAACACGAGCCCCGCCGCGAGCGGCCAGTCGAAGCCGAACTTCCAGGCGACCGCCGCGGAAGCGAGCGCGGTCAGCAGTTCAACCAGCGGGTACTGCCAGGAGATCGGCGCCTTGCAGTAGCGGCAGCGCCCGCGCAAGGCGAGCCAGCTCAGCAGCGGAATATTGTCGAGCGCCGACAACGCATGCTTGCACTGCGGGCAGTGCGAGCCGGTGAAGACGAGATCGGGCGGCGCCGCTTCTGCCGGAATCGCTGCCTCATCGCCTGAATCCGCAGCCAGCCACTCGCGCGCCTGGCTGCGCCACTCGTGCTCGAGCCGGCGTGGCAGGCGCAGGATCACGACATTGAGAAAGCTGCCGACGAGCAAGCCGAGCAGGCCGGTCAGTGCAATCAGCAGCGTCGGTGCGCGCAACCACTCAAAATCGATCATCAAACATCCGTTGGCGTGGGTAACGAAAAAGCCGCGACCATTCTCCAATGGCCGCGGCTTGCATGATTGCGAATCTCCGCTGACTTGTCAGCGTAGGCGGCGATGCCGTCGAGCGGTTATCCGACCACTGAACCAAGCTTGAAGATGGGCAGGTACATGCCGATAACCATGCTGCCTACGATCAAGCCAATTACAACCATGATCATGGGTTCGAGCAGGCTAGACAATGCGTCGACTGCATTGTTGACCTCGGTCTCATAGAACTCCGCGATCTTGAACAGCATCTTGTCGAGCGCACCAGCCTCCTCGCCGATCGCGACCATCTGTACGACCATGTTCGGGAAAACGCCGGTCTGGCGCATGGCGAGCTGAAGCTGGTGTCCCACCGCGACGTCTTCGCGGATGCGTTTGACAGCATCGTTGTAGACGATGCTTCCCGTCGCGTTGGAAACGGAATCCAAGGCCTCGACCAGGGGCACGCCCGCACGGAAGGTCACGCCCAGCGTACGCGCGTACCGCGCAATTGCTGATTGACGCAGGATCATGCCGACAACAGGTATCTTGAGCAGGCTGCGTCCGATGAAATGCTGAAACGCTGTTGAGCGCTTGTATAAAGCCAGAAGCGCGAAAACGCCAGCAATCATGAAGCCGAGCATCAGGTACCAGTACGAAACCATGAAGTGCGACAGATCCACCAGCATCTGCGTGAATGCCGGCAACTCGGCGTGCGAACTCTTGAACACGTCTTCAAACTGAGGAATCACAAAGATCAATAGGATGCACGCAACCAGCAGTGCCACAGCCAGCACGGCCGCAGGGTAGAACATCGCCTTCTTGATCTTGCCCTTGATGTTTTCAATGTTCTCTTTGTAGGTAGCAATCGTATCCAGTACGGTATCCAGGACGCCTGCACTTTCGCCGGCGCGAACAAGGTTGCAGAAAAGTTCATCGAACTGGATCGGGTATTTGGCCAATGCCTCGTTGAGGGCAGAGCCCCCCTCGATATCGGTCTTGATATCCGTCAGCATGTCTTTCATGCGCGGATTGGACTGTCCGCCAGCGACGATCTCAAAGCCCTGAACCATCGGAACGCCGGCCGCCATCATAGTTGCCAGCTGACGCGCGAAAATCGCGATGTCGCGGCCCTTTATGGCCTTGCCGGCTTTGCCGAAAAGCGGTTTCGACTTGGCCTTGACCGACTGGGGATTGATCCCCTGCTTGCGCAGATCGGCTTTGACCAAATTCACGTTTTTGCTGACTTGCTCGCCCTTGAGCTTGACGCCGCGCTTGTCGATGCCGACCCAGGTGAAGGTCTGCATCTCGCTGATCTTTGCGCGTTGTTTACCCAGCTGCGCTGTAGCCGCTCTGGCCTTCAGGGTGGCGGCGCTTGCAGTAGCCATGGCTTAGTCCTTGGTGACTCGGTTGATTTCGGAGAGGCCCAAGACCCCGTGTTTTACCTTCAAAAGCGCTGACGCACGAAGATCACGGATACCCTCAATGCGAGCCTGCTCCGCAATCTGCATGGCGCTGCCGCCGGCGAGAATGATCTTCTGGATCGCCTCGGTCATCGGCATGACTTGGTATATCCCCGTGCGGCCTTTATACCCTTCGTTGCAACTGGAACAGCCGACTGCGTCGAAAATTTGCAATCCTGCATCAATCTCGGCCTGTGTGAAGCCCTCTGCCAGCAGGGCGGCGGCAGGCAAGTCGAGTGCTTTCTTGCAGTCATGCAGCCGGCGGGCGAGGCGCTGCGCGATGACCAGCGTTACCGACGAGGTGATGTTGTAGGGCGCGATGCCCATGTTCATCAGGCGGGAGATCGTTTGCGAGGCATCGTTCGTGTGCAGCGTCGACAAGACCATATGCCCGGTCTGCGCGGCCTTGATGGCGATTTCGGCGGTCTCGAGATCGCGGATTTCGCCGACCATGATCACGTCCGGATCCTGGCGCAGGAACGATCGCAGCGCCGCCGCAAAGGTCATTCCGCGCTTGACGTTCTGCTGCACCTGGTTGACTCCCGCCAGGCGGATTTCCACGGGATCTTCCACCGTCGAGATGTTGCGTCCCTCCGTGTTCAGTATGTTCAACGCGGTGTAGAGCGACACGGTCTTGCCGGAGCCGGTGGGGCCAGTGACAAGCACCATACCGTACGGCTTTTCTATTGCGTCCAGGAAGAGCTTCTTCTGGTCGTCTTCGTAGCCCAGCTTCTCGACACCCATCTTCGCGGCTGAAGCATCCAGGATGCGCAGCACGATCTTCTCGCCGAACAAGGTCGGGCATGTACTGACACGAAAGTCGATTGCCTTCGTCTTGGACAGATTGAGCTTGATGCGGCCATCCTGTGGAACGCGGCGCTCGGCGATATCCAGACCACTCATGACTTTCAGACGGGAAGAGATGCGCGGGTTCAATTTGACCGGCGGCGAAGCCACTGCACGTAGCATGCCGTCCATCCGGAAACGAACTCGGTAAGCTGTCTCGTAGGGCTCGAAGTGGATATCGGACGCGCCTCGTTTGATCGCGTCGATCAACACCTTGTTGATGAACTTGACAACAGGCGCATCGTCTGCGCCGGTTGCATCGACTCCGGTTGCTTCCCCATCGTCGTCGATAGCCCCGAGGTCGAGACTTTCAAGTCCCTCCGTATCACCGAGATCGGTAATCGTCGCGTTCGATACATTGAAGGCCTGCTCGATGGCGCGACCGAGCTGGCCTTCTTCAACGAGAATGGGTTCGATGAGATGGTTCGATTGAAACTTTATCTCGTCCAGGGCGCGCAGGTTCGTGGGGTCCGCGATACCCACGAACAGCCGGTTGCCGCGTTTGAAAAGAGGCAGCGCCTTGTGCTTGGAAATCAAGTCTTCCCTGACCAGCTTCATGGGTAGCTGGGCAAGGTCCAACGACTCGACATCGAGCAACGGCATGCCGAACTCCGCGGACGAAGCAGAAGCCACCTGAACGCTCGATGCAAGCCCGCACTCGATGATCCAGGCGCCGATCGGAATTTTCTGTCGGGCGGCGTCATCCGCAGCCTTTCTTCCGTCGATCTCGCTCAACGTACCGTCGGCGACAAGCCTTCGTGCCAGCCCCGAAAGGCCGGCCAAAGGTAACGAACTAGGAAGCGTCGCCATCGGAGTTTCCATTTGAATTGAGCATGCTGCGACGAATGTACCGCAAATCGCATGCCACAGGCTTGACCTGTACGGTGATACTCCTGGCTACGCAGACTACGCGCTTCATCCATGCGCCCTAACCACAATACATGGGGCCGAAACCGTCCCCTTTCGAACTCGTTGCGAACTTCCGCCCAGTCAGCTTTTGGGCTAGCGATTTATCAACGAGTTCGAATCTGCATGCCGGGCAGGCGAAGTCCTGAGGTTGCCAACTTCTGAGTTCCTATTCCAGGAAAAATCTGAAGTGTGACCACGGGGATCGTGGCCCGCGACTACGAGACAGCTCAAGCAGGCAATCGATCAAATGCCCCGACATCCGTTATGCCTCGGCAACCGACGTCGCTCTCAAAATTGGTCGGCTCGCGTAAAGGCGGCAATGGAGAATCACGGAGTCGTGATCTGCTGCCGCCGAGATCAGAAATTCCAGCGGCCCAAGCAGATGCTAGCGGCAGCTGGCTGGAAGATATTGGGGAAGTACCGTGGTCCCTGCGCCGCCGCAATCCCAGCCGACAATTTGCCCCGTGCCGGCGCCACCAATAGGGCTGAGCACCAGATCTCGGCCGTCAACGCCATCGCCAATACCGCGAAAGGTGACCGCGATGGTGCCCGTTCCAGGGCCGGGCGTCAGTGCCGCCATGTATTGTGTCTGGATGAAATCGTTGCAGCCGGACTGGTCCACCGAGGGAAAGATATTCCGTGCGGCGACGTACTCTGCGATCGATGCCTTGCAGGAATCGGCGGCAACCAGGCCCTCGGTGATCTTGGAGCGCTTGATGTAGTTTTGATAAGCCGGCATCGCTATCGCCGCCAGGATCGCGATGATCGCGACGACGATCATCAGTTCGATCAAAGTGAAGCCGCGGTGCGCCTTGATGATCACAGCGGTGTCCCCTTGAACTAGTTGCGCGTTGAGGGCGAATCTCCGGAAAAATGAAGGCCCACGCGGGGCCTTCATTTGTCTGACGCATTGCGATATCGCTGTTAGCCGCGGCAGCTTGCCGGCATGTACTGCGGCAACACCGAGCCACTGCAGGCCCAGCTCGTGACTTGGCCAGTGGCCGGATCGCCGCCGGGGGTCAGGACGAGGTTGCTTCCATCGACGCCCGTACCGATATTGGTGAACGTGACCGTCACGGTGCCGTCGCCGGCGCCGGCAACGAGGGTAGCCACATACTGCGTCGGGGTGAAGTTGTTGCAGCCGGAAGCCGCGGTGGTCGGATACGCGTTGTTGGTCGCGATGTACTCACTGATCGACGCCTTGCATGCGTCGGCGGCAACGACGC
This sequence comes from Dokdonella sp., assembly GCA_040005635.1. Taxonomy (GTDB): domain Bacteria; phylum Pseudomonadota; class Gammaproteobacteria; order Xanthomonadales; family Rhodanobacteraceae; genus Dokdonella_A. The sequence goes on from JBDTYM010000082.1 coordinate 14,825, forward strand.
CTTCCGTCACCTTGGCGCGCTTGATGTAGTTCTGGTACGCCGGCAGCGCGATAGCGGCCAGGATGGCGATGATCGCGACAACGATCATCAGTTCGATCAGCGTGAAGCCCTTCTGGATCTTGTTCATGGTGATTCCTCGAATTGGATGGATAAACCGGATTGCCCCTAGAGCCGCCAACCTTGCCAGGCGGGCCCGCTGTCCGCGATCGCCCGGATGGGATGATCGGCGGCTCGCATGTCCCATGTAGCAGCAAGCGTGCCAAGGACGGGTGCGCCGACGAACGGCAAAAAATTCCGCGTGAACGCGACGTGATGAGAACGCGTTCTCACGGTTAGCAAAAGACGCCGCGTAATTTGTCAGGCTTTGACAAATCCGGCGGCTCAAGAGGCACCCGTCGTCAAATCCAAGCCATCCACGCGTTCAGCGCGCGCCGCGACCATGGCAAGGCCGTGCCGGGCAGCGCGCGATCAGTTCGGCCAGGGATTCACCGCAACAGCCCGCAAGGGTTGCCCAGTGGAGCGGTCCAGCAGCATCACGATGTTCGCCTTGAGGGCCGTGAGCGGGACCCAGACGATCTCCGCCACGGGCTTGCGCAGGCCGGCCAGTGCATCATCCAGCGCGGTTCGCTCCTCGCGACTGGAGATCTTCAGCGTATCGAGCGGCTTGGCGTGCTTCAGAAGGCCGTCCGCGGTGACAGCGTAGTCGACGTAGTACTCGGGAAATTTATCGATATCCTTGCCGCCGACCGAGGAGAACAGCACGTGGTCGCGGTCCTGCGCCGACGCAGGCATCTGCACGCCTCCCAGGCGCGGGCCGGTGAACGACAGTGAGCGAAATTCGGGCCGAGGTCCTTTCGCAAGATCTGCGGGATCGAGATCGCTGGCGGAAATCAATTCGAAGCGGTCGACGACGGCAAGCAGAAACACCGGCCGCGACAGCAAGACGATCGACAGTCCGTAGACGAGCGCGGCCGCCTGCATTAGTCCGATCAGCGCAAGATCAAACTTCAGTGCCCGCTTGCCCGACTTGAACACGACCAGGGTTAGCAAGGGGCCCAGCGCCAGATCGACGCCTACCATCAGCACCACCAGCACATCGGCGCCGGCGGCATGAAAAAACGGTGGGGGGTACCAGACGAACAGCAGCAGGCTGCCGACGATGAGGCCTACGGCAAGGCTGATCAGGATGTGTATCGAAGCCGCTTTCCAGCGTGACATGGCACTGAGGGTTGGTTGCTGTGGGTCAAATGAAATCGCGCTGCCGCTTGCGCGTCAAGAGCTCTACAGGTCGAAACCTTGCCGGCTCTGCAACGTACCCCTACTCGATCCCCAGCTTCTCCAACCGATACCTCAACTGCCGCAAGGTCAACCCCAGCTGCTTCGCCGCCGCCGTGCGATTCCAGCGCGTCGCCTCGAGCGCCTTCATGATCGCGGCGCGTTCGGTCTCGGCGACCGCAGCGGCGAGGTCGCCGGGGAGGTCGTCGTCCTCGTCGGGTTCGTTGACCATCGCCGGTGGCGCTGTGCGCTGGGAGCCATAGTCGACCGCGGGCGCCTGGCCGGTGGGTGTGTTGGCCCAGCTTTCGGCGGACGCGGCGGCCGAGCGCTCGCGCGGCAGCAGGCGCAGGTCTTCGACGCTGATGCTGTTGTTCTCGCACAGGGCGACGGCGCGCTCGAGCACGTTTTCGAGTTCGCGCACGTTGCCGGGGAAGTCGTACGCGAGCAGCGCCTTCAGCGCTTCCGGCGTCAGCCGCGTCACGCTGCCGCTGTCCTTGCCGAGGCGTTCGAGCACGCGACCGGCGAGCTTGGGAATGTCTTCGCGGCGCTCGCGCAGCGGCGGCACGCGCAGTTCGATCACGTTGATGCGGTAGAAAAGATCCTGCCGGAAGGTGCCGAGTTCGACCAGGCGCGCGAGGTTCTTGTGCGTCGCCGAGAGGATGCGCACGTCGACGCCGATTTCGGCGCGGGCGCCAATCGGACGCACGGCTTTTTCCTGGATCACGCGCAGCAGTTTCACCTGCATGTGCATCGGCAGTTCGGCCACTTCGTCAAGGAACAGGGTGCCGCCCTGTGCCGCATGGAACAGGCCGTCCTTGTCGGTGTGCGCGCCGGTGAAGCTGCCTTTCTTGTGGCCGAAGAATTCGCTTTCCATCAGCTCGGACGGAATCGCGCCGCAGTTGACCGGGACGAACGGCGCGCCGGTGCGCGGGCCGAGTTCGTGGATCAGGCGCGCGACGAGTTCCTTGCCGACGCCGGATTCGCCGGCGACATAGACCGGTGCCTGGCTGCGCGCGACCTTGGCGATCGTTGCGCGCAATTCGTTCATCGGGGCCGAGTCGCCGACCAGCTTGGAACTGCTGGCGGTCTGTTCGGTGCGCTTTTCTTCCGACAGCTTCAGCGCGGTCTGCACCAGTCGGCGCAGCACGCTGATGTCGACCGGCTTGGAGACGAAGTCGAA
>JBDTYM010000083.1:0-17195 GCA_040005635.1 Dokdonella sp.
GCGGCCTGACCGGCCTGCGTTTCAACATCGGCCGCATCGAAGGCGGCATCAAGGCGAACGTGATCGCACCGAGCGCGGAGTTGCGCTTCGGCTTTCGCCCGCTGCCGTCGATGGACACCGACGAGCTGCTCGCGACCTTCCGCGGTTTCGCCGATCCGGCTGCCGTCGAATTCAGCGAAACGTTTCGCGGCGGCCCGCTGCCGGGAGGCGATGTCGCGAACGCCGAAGCGCACCGCATGGCGGCGCGCGACCTCGCGGACGCGCTCGATATCCCGATCGGCAACGCGGTCGATTTCTGGACCGAAGCGGCCCTTTTCTCGCAAGCCGGCTACACCACCCTGGTGTACGGACCGGGCGACATCGCACAGGCGCACAGCGCCGATGAATGGATAGCGCTCGACCAGTTGCAGCACTACGCCGGGAGCATTCATCGCATCATTGAAAAGTGCGGCCTGGGACGGCCGCTTCTTGATTCTCGCGTTCAAGGATGAAAGCAAAGGACACCGCATGAACGCCGAAACCCATCTTCAAGTCCGTCAGACCATCGTGCGCCTGCTTTCCAGCATGGCCAGCGCGCGCGAGATCGACCAGTACCTGAAACGCTTCGCCCAGCTCGACGCGAAGCGCTTCGCCGTGGTCAAGGTCGGCGGTGCCGTGCTGCGCGACGATCTCGACGCGCTGACGTCCTCGCTCGCGTTCCTGCAGCAGGTCGGTCTGACCCCGATCGTCGTGCACGGGGCCGGGCCGCAGCTCGACGAGGAACTCGGCGCGGCCGGCATCAGCAAGCAAACGGTGGACGGCCTGCGCGTGACGTCAGCGGAAACGCTGGCCATCGTGCGTCGGGTGTTCCAGGCACAGAACCTGAACCTCGTCGAGGCGCTGCAGCAGGTCGATGCGCGCGCGACGTCGATTCTGTCCGGCGTGTTCGAGGCCGAGTACATCGATCAGGCGACGCTCGGGCTGGTCGGCCGCGTTTCGCGTGTGAATCTCGCGCCGATCGAGGCATCGCTGCGCGCCGGCTCGATCCCGGTCATCGCCTCGCTCGGCGAGACCGTCGCCGGGCAGATCCTCAACGTCAACGCCGACTTCGCCGCGAACGAACTCGTGCGCGTGCTCAAGCCCTACAAGATCATCTTCCTGACCGGCACCGGCGGTCTTCTCGACGGCGACGGCAAAGTCATCGACTCGATCAACCTCAGCACCGAGTACGAACACCTGATGGCGCAGCCGTGGATCAACGGTGGCATGCGCGTGAAGATCGAGCAGATCAAGGAATTGCTCGATCGTCTGCCGCTGTCGTCGTCGGTATCGATTACCAAGCCGGATGAGCTCGCGAAGGAACTGTTCACGCACAAGGGCTCCGGCACGCTGGTGCGCCGTGGCGAACGTGTCGACGTGCACAGCGGATGGGAAGGCCTCGATCTCGATCGTCTGCGCGCGCTGATCGAAGCCGGCTTCAAGCGCAAGCTGGTACCCGACTATTTCGAGCGCACGCGCCCGTACAAGATCTACTTGAGCGAAAACTACCGCGCTGCCTTGATCCTGACCCGCGAGGACGGCTACACCTATCTCGACAAGTTCGCGGTCGCCGACGATGCGCAAGGCGAAGGCCTCGGCCGCGCCGCCTGGCAGGTCATGCGCGAGGAGAACCCGCAGCTGTTCTGGCGCTCGCGCCACAACAACCTGATCAACCAGTTCTACTACGCCGAATCCGACGGTTGCTACAAGGAACCGAAGTGGAAGGTGTACTGGTACGGCATCCGCGAGTTTGCCGATATCGAACGTTGCGTCGTGCATTGCCGAACGCGACCGGCGACCTTGAGCGATTGACTGGACGGCCATGTTCGATCGGCTCAAGTATCAGCTGTTCGAGAAGCGCTATTTCGCTTCGAAAACAGCGCCGGAATTCGTCGATCCGCAGCCGGACTATGCGCGCCGATACCGGATTCGCGCGATGGTATTTGCGGTCCCCGCTGTGCTGCTCTGCGTGGGACTGGAGACCTATTTCGCCCCTTACTGGAAAGCGATGTCGGTCTGCGAGCAGCTGCCCTGGGATCGCGCCATGCTCATCGCGAGCATACTGATCCCGCTCGTCGTTCCGCTGCTGGAACTGCCGAGCGCGCTGCGTCGATTCAGGACCGCACAGATTCCTTCCCCGGGCGAGCGCGTCGCCAGGCGCACGCGCGTGATACGCGGAACGTCGGCGCGCGTCTCGGCGGGCATTGCGATAGCGGCGAGCCTGGCCTGCATCGCGATTCCGTTTTGGGGCTGGTACGTGCTGAAGTCGACGCCGGTGTTCATGCCGGTCGTGAAGTGCGGCGAAATACCGAAGGATTGAGCCATGATTCGCGTCAGGGAAATGCTCAAGACAGACCTGCTCGGTTCAAGCACGAACGAGTACGCCGAGCCGACGCCGCAGAGCCGGCGCAGGTTCGCCGTGCAGTGGCTCGTCGCGGGGGCGATCCTGGCCGTCGGCCTGGTGGTCAATCACTTCTGGTTCGCGTTCCTGAAATCGCTGCCGGGCTGCGACGACATTCCCTATCTGCGCGCTACGTTGCTGGCATGGTTGATCATTCCGTTCCTGCTTGGAATTTATGGCCTGCGCCTCGGACGGCGATTGCTCGTGCATCAGCAATGGCCGCCGCCGGATCGGCCCTTGTTCAAGCGCCAGCGCATCAGCCGCGGCCGCGCGGTGCGCTGGCGCGCCTACGGCATCCTTGTGGCGAGCGTTATCCTGCTGGCGACGCCCCTCTGGGGCGGCTGGCTGCTTGGCCAATCGGGCATTTTCTCGGTTCCGATCGAAGGTTCGCGTTGTGCACGATCCGGCGGTCTTGCGCAGGGCGCTCGCCCGACGACGGATGCGCGGGCCGGAACGATGAATTCGAAAGAGACTTCCCAATGAGCGCCTCCAAGAAATCCCTCGGCATCGTCGGCGCGCGCGGCCACACGGGCGCCGAGCTGATCAAACTGATCGCGCGGCATCCGTCGCTCGAGCTCGCGTTCGTATCCTCGCGCGAACTCGACGGCCAGCTCGTGTCGGCGCACGTTGCCGAATTCGTGGGCGAGTTGCGCTATGCGAACCTGTCGCATGAAGCAGTCGCACAGAAGCGCGCCGACGCCGTCGTGCTCGCGTTGCCGAACGGCAAGGCCGGCGAGATCGTGGCGGCGATCGACGCGGTGACGCCGGATTCGATCATCGTCGACCTTTCGGCCGACTACCGCTTCGACGAGCGCTGGTACTACGGCCTGCCCGAGCTCACCCGCACGCACTATTCAGGGCAGAAGCGCATCAGCAATCCCGGCTGCTACGCGACCGCGATGCAGCTCGCAATCGTGCCGCTGAAGGACGACCTGGCCGGGCCTCCGGTGTGCTTTGGCGTCTCCGGCTACTCCGGCGCGGGCACCGCGCCGTCGGACAAGAACGATCCGCAAAAGCTGCGCGACAACCTGATGCCCTATTCGTTGGTGAACCACGTGCACGAGCGTGAGGTCACGCGCCAGCTCGGCGTGCCGGTCGAGTTCATGCCGCATGTCGCGCCACATTTTCGCGGCATCACGATGACGGTGAATCTGTGGTTGCAGCAGGCAACGACGCTGGAGCGGGTGCGACAGCGCTACCGCGATTTCTATGCGAACGAGCCGCTGGTGCATATTCTCGATGACGCGCCGTGGGTGAGCGCCATCGCCGGCGAGCATCACGCGGAGATTGGTGGATTCGCTGTCGCGCCGGGCGGCAAGCGGGTGGTCATCGTCGCGACGCTCGACAACCTGCTCAAGGGCGCCGCGACGCAAGCGATGCAGAATCTCAACCTGGCGCTCGGCTTCGATGAGCTGGCCGGGATTGCCACGACGTTTTCAGGCAGCGAAGTCATTTCGACCGGAACAGGGGATGCCTCTTGAAGGAGCAAGCCGGTGATCCATCGACGACGACCTAATTGGATTCCCGCTTGCGCGGGAATGACGGCAATGGGTGCGCAATTTGTCCGCAACAGATGCCTCTTGACAGCGCGAGCCGGTCTTCCATCGACGACGACCTAATTGGATTCCCGCTTGCGCGGGAATGACGACACGCCGGGGTGAATGTTTTCTCCACCGCAACAACGGAATCCGCTCATGCGCCTCTCCCGCTACTTCCTGCCCACGTTGAAAGAAAACCCCGCCGAAGCGCAGATCGACTCGCACCGGCTGATGCTGCGTGCCGGTCTGATCCGGCAGGAGGCAGCCGGCATTTATGCCTGGCTGCCGCTGGGTTTGCGCGTGCTGAAGAGGATTGAAGGCATCGTGCGCGAGGAGATGGATCGCGCCGGTGCGCAGGAGCTGCTGATGCCGACGCTGCAGCTCGCCGACCTGTGGCGCGAGAGCGGCCGCTACGATGCCTATGGTCCGGAAATGCTGCGCATCCGCGACCGCCACGAGCGTGAATTGCTGTACGGACCGACCAACGAGGAGATGGTCACCGGCATCTTCCGCGCCGGCGTGCGTTCGTATCGCGATCTGCCACTGAATCTGTATCAGATCCAGTGGAAATTCCGCGACGAACAGCGGCCGCGCTTCGGCGTCATGCGCGGGCGCGAGTTCCTGATGAAGGACGGCTATTCGTTCGACCTCGACGAAGCGGCCGCACGGCGTTCGTACCAGCGCATGTTCGTCGCCTACCTGCGCTCGTTTGAACGCATGGGCATCAAGGCGATTCCGATGCGCGCGGAGACCGGGCCGATTGGTGGCGATCTTTCGCACGAGTTCATCGTGCTGGCAGAAACTGGTGAATCGGAAGTCTATTGCGACAGCAGCGTGCTCACGCTGCCGGTGCCGGGCCTCGACATCGACTTCGAGGGCGCCCTGCAGCCGATCATCGATGCATGGACGGCGCACTATGCGGCGACCTCCGATGTTCACGACGCGGAGCGCTTCGAACGCGAGGTGCCGGAATCCAGGCGCCTGCGTACGCGCGGCATCGAAGTCGGCCAGATCTTCTACTTCGGCACCAAGTATTCCGAGCCGATGCGTGCTGCGGTGACGTTGCCGGATGGCAGCACCCGCCCGATCCACGGCGGCTCGTATGGTATTGGCGTATCGCGCCTGCTCGGCGCGATCATCGAAGCAAGCCACGACGACGCAGGCATCGTCTGGCCGGATTCGGTGGCACCATTCGAGGTCGGCCTGATCAGCCTGAAGCCGGGCGACGCAGCGGTCGACGCAGCTTGTTCGACGATGCAGGCGAAGCTCGAAGCAGCTGGCGTCAGCGTGCTCTACGACGATACCACCGAGCGCGCCGGCGCAAAGTTCGCGAACATGGATCTGATTGGTCTTCCATGGCAGATCACGGTCGGTCCACGCGGGCTCGCAAACGGACTGGTTGAGCTCAAGCGTCGCGCGAATGGGTCGCGGGTCGAGATGTCGATCGATGCGGCGCTGGCGGAATTCGTATAGCGTTCTCATCGATCGCATAGGACGAGTGCGAATTTCAATGTCTGCTGCCACCACCGGTGAGCAGGAACCGACCCTGACCGTGTTGCAAGGAACTCGCGTGACCGATCTGCTCTGGCAAAAATCCGGCATCCGTACCGACGAGCGCATCATGCGCTTCCTGGCCGGCGACGACGTCCTGCTCGATCGCGAGTTCCTGCTGCACGACATCGAAGCAAGCAAGGCGCACGTCGGCGGGCTGGCCAACATAGGCGTCGTCAGCGCGGACGAAGCGCAGGCGATCGCGCGCGAACTCGATGCGCTGGCCGAGGATTTCCGCAGCGGCCGCTTCGTGCTCGATGCGCGCTACGAGGACGGTCATTCCGCCATCGAGGCACGGCTGACCGAGCGGCTCGGCGACGCGGGCCGCAAGGTGCATACCGGGCGCAGCCGCAATGACCAGGTGCTGGTGGCGACCCGCCTCTGGCTAAAGCAGAAACTGGTCGAACTGAAAGCACTCTGTCGCGCGGTCGCCACGGTGTGTCTCGACCGTGCCGCGCGCGAATCGCTGCCGCTGCCAGGCTACACGCATCTGCAGCGCGCCGTGGTGTCGTCGACTGCGCTTTGGTTCGCCGGTTTTGCCGAAGCCTTCATCGACGACGCGCGTCGCGCACAGGACACGCTGGCATGGATCGACGCGAACCCGCTCGGTAGCGCGGCCGGTTACGGCGTGAACCTGCCGCTGGACCGCACCTACACGACGCAGGCGCTCGGCTTCGCGCGATTGCAGATCAATCCGATTTACGCACAGCTCTCGCGCGGCAAGTTCGAGATGGCTGCGCTCGATGCGCTGGGTAGCGCGCTGCTCGATCTGCGTCGCCTTTCCTGGGACCTGTCGCTGTTCACGACCGCCGAGTTCGACTTCGTGCGCTTGCCGAACGAATACACGACCGGCAGCTCGATCATGCCGAACAAGCGCAATCCGGATGTCGTCGAGCTGATGCGTGCCAGCTATGCCAGTGTTGCTGCCGCGCGCACCGAGATCGAGCAGCTGCTGTCGCTGCCATCCGGCTACCAGCGCGATCTGCAATTCTCGAAAGCTGCGCTTTTCCACGGCTTCACCCGTGGTCTCGCCGCGCTGGCGTTGCTGCCGGATCTGCTGGCGCAGCTGCAATGGAATGCGGCGCCGATGCGCGCAGCGATCGAATCGTCGATGTATGCGACCGATGTCGCGATCGACCAGGCCGCCGCCGGCGTGCCGTTCCGCGAGGCCTACCGACAGGCCGCCGAGAGCGCAGCCGTGGCCGGGCAGGGCAGGACGCCGGAGGCAAGCCTCGCGGCGCGCGTCTCGCCGGGAGCCAGCGCGGATCTGCAACTCGATGAACTGCACGCGCGTCTGCGCGCGCTGGATGGCTGAGATGGAGCGGCACGCGTTTGCCGAACAAATCTTGCCGACGTGGCGCCGCGCCGTACTGAAAGTCGGCAGCAGTCTGCTGAGTGATGGCGCAGGCGAGTTGTCCGATCGTCACGCGCGCGCTCTGGCGGCATTCGTGATGGCGTCGCGCGCGGCCGGCAGAGACGTCGTGCTGGTCTCGTCCGGCGCCGTCGCCGCGGGCCGCGCGCGCGTGCCGACCGAGCTGCACCGAAGCGGAGGCCTCGTGCTGCGCCAGGCGCTCGCCGCACTCGGCCAGACGCGCATGGTCGGTGTCTGGCAAGGCTTGCTCGACGTGCCGGCCGCGCAGGTGCTGCTGAGTCACGACGACCTGCGCAATCGCCGGCGCTATCTCAACGCGCGCAATACCTTGCTCGAGCTGCTGCGCCTGGGGGCGGTACCGATCGTCAACGAGAACGACACGGTCGCCGTCGAGGAACTCAAGCTCGGCGACAACGACAATCTGGCCGCGATCGTCGCGGCGCTGGTCGATGCAGACCTGCTGCTGATCGCAAGCGATGTCGATGGCTTGTACAGCGCGCATCCGCAACGCGATCCGCTGGCGCGGCCGATCGATTCGGTCGACGCGATCACGCCCGCCGTGCTCGCGATGGCCGGCGATGCCGGCAGTGCGGTCGGCACCGGCGGCATGCGCACCAAGCTCGAGGCGGCGACCAAGGCTGCGAATGCCGGCATCGCGACGGTGCTGTTCAATGGAGCCGATGCCCACGCGGTCGCGCTGCTCGCCGAAGGCCGCTTCCGCGGCACGCACTTTGCGGCTTCTGGCACGCGCCTGGCCGCTCGCAAATACTGGTTGCGCCACGCACCGGGTTCGGGTGGGCGCATTCGCGTCGACGCCGGCGCCGCGCGTGCCGTGCTCGGCGGCGCTTCGCTGCTGCCGGGTGGGATCGTCGGCGTCGATGGCGAATTCGCGCGCGGCGACATCGTCGAGATCGCGGTGATCGGCGTGGATGCCGCGCTGGCGGTCGCTCGCGGCCTGTGCCAATACGCAGCCGGCGAAGTGCGGCGACTCGCCGGCCGGCATACGCGCGATATCGAGGCGGTCCTCGGTTTCAGCTACGGCGATTCGGTGATTCGGCGTGACGATCTGGTCGCACTGGCGGAGGCGACCGCATGAGTGAAGCCGTTTCCGTGCGCGATCTCGCACTCGCCGCGCGTGCGGTCGGCGCCACGATCGCTGCATTGACCACCGCACAAAAACGCGCAGCATTGGACGCAATGGCAGCTGCACTCGACGAGCAGGCGCCGGCCATCCTGGCTGCGAATGCGCTCGATGTGGATGCCGCCCGCGCAGCCGGTCGCGCCGAGGCGCTGATCGACCGCCTGCGCCTGGATGCGGCACGCCTGGCCGATGTCGCCATGGGCGTGCGCGCGGTCGGCGAGCTGCCCGATCCGGTCGGCCGCATCACGCGGCGCGAGCCGCGGCCGAACGGCCTCGTCGTCGAACGCGTGCGGATTCCTCTCGGCCTCATCGCGATGATCTACGAGGCGCGCCCGAACGTAACCGCGGACGCTGCCGCGCTGTGCTTCATGGCGGGCAATGTCGTGCTGCTGCGCGGCGGCTCGGAAGCGTTCAAGAGCAATCGTGCGATTGCAGCGGCGTTACGCGCTGCCCTGCAGGCGCAGGGATTGCCTGCAGCCGCGATCACCTTGATCGAGGACCTGCGCCGTGAAAGCGTGCTCGAACTGCTGCAGCTGAGCGATCTGGTCGATCTGGCGATTCCGCGCGGCGGCGAAAGCCTGATCCGTTTCGTCGCCGAACATGCGCGCGTGCCGGTGATCAAGCACTACAAGGGCGTGTGCCATCTCTACGTCGATGCCGCGGCCGATCCGGCGCGCGCGCTCGCGCTGCTGATTGACGGCAAGACGACACGGCCATCGGCCTGCAACTCGCTGGAGACCTTGCTCGTGCATGGGGACATTGCTCCGATGTTCCTGCCGCGCGCGTTGTCGGTGCTGCGCGAGTGTGGCGTCGTGGTGCGCGGCTGCACGCGAACGCAGGCCTTTGCGAGCGACGTGGCGGATGCAAGTGAAGGCGACTACGCGGCCGAATTCCTCGATCTGGTCATCGCGGTTCGCGTCGTCGACGATATCGACACGGCGATCGCGCACATCCACCGCTATGGCACCGACCACACCGAGGTCATTGCGACGCGCGACGAGGAAGCCGCGGAGAAATTTGTCGGCGCCTTGCGTTCGGCCGTCGTGATGGTGAATGCCTCGTCGCGCTTCAGCGATGGTGGCGAACTCGGCCTCGGCGCCGAGATCGGCATCTCGACGGCGCGGCTGCATGCGTACGGCCCGATGGGCGCGGAAGCATTGACGATCGAGCGTTTCGTCGTGCGTGGCGAAGGACAGGTCAGGCACCCCGGCAAGGCTTGAAAAGGCAATGCAGATGAGTGGTCTGCTTTCCATATGCCTCTTAGAAAGTGGCGAAGGCGGATGAAGGAGCGGCACCCATCGAAGAGGACACCGATGCCCGTGCGTCTTCCCTCGTCCGGCGCTACGGCGCCGCCCCGAATCAAGTCCAGGGCAGGCTCTTGACCCAGGGGAAGAGAAGCGCGCTGCCAGCGCTCCGGCAACGCTTCAGCGCGTCAGCCATCCCTGCGCACGCACGGTGCAAAGCGCATACGGGAAAATCCAGAACAGCGCGAAGGCCGAGAAGAACGCGTAGCCGATGCCGTAGATGAAATCCCAGCTGCGTTCGCTGCGCAGGTAGTAGAGCATGTTGAACGCGGACACCAGCAGCACGGCGCAGCAGAAACGCAGCAATACGTCCGGATGCAGCGGAAGCAGGGTCACCAGCAGCGCGAGCGCGGCCCAGCCGATCGGATAGCGCAGGTTGGTGATCAGCGATTCCACCAGCGCAATGGCACGCGCCCGCGGCGGACGCTTCCACACGATGCGGCTGATGAAACGAAGTTCCTCGCGCACGTAGCTGCGATCCCAGCGCAGGAACATCTTGCACAGGCGACGGTAGGTCGTCGGCACCAGGGTATGCACGATCGCGGCGCGCTGATAGACGCAGTCGTAGCCTTCATTGAGGATGTCGTTGGTCAGCGCGCGGTCTTCGCCGTAGGTGCAGGCGCGACCCAGGAAGCGCTGCTGCGTCCAGGCATCGAGCACCTTGCGCACGACGCTTGAACGGTACGCGGCAAGCGCGCCAGGGCAGCAATACACGGTGCCGTAGGTGCTCTGAACGGCGCGCAGGAAATCGAATGACAGCGCGAAGCGTACTTTCAGCATGCGCGGAATCAGGCCGCCGCTGCGGTTGTACACGCTCACCTTGCCGGCGACCGCGCCGACTTTCGGGTCCTGCAAGGCGCCGGCCATCGCCAGCAGGGTGTCCGCTTCGATCACGCTGTCGGAATCGATCGTTACCATCAATTCGCCGCGTCCACGGCGGAAGCCCGCCTCCAGGGCCGCACGCTTGCCACGGTTGTCGGCGAAGCGCAGCGGCGTGACCCGTTCGGGAAACATGCGTGCGGCATGGAGAATATGCGTCCAGGTGTCATCGCTGCTGCCGTCATCGACGACGAAGATCTCCAGTCGATCGGGCGGATAGTTCGCACGCGCGACCGAAGCGATCGAACGGGCAACCATCGGCCCCTCGTTGTAGGCGGGGATGATCACCGTCATCGTCGGCGCATCTTCCATCGTCGCCAGCGGCGGCGTGCGATAGCGGAACCAGAGCAGGGTGCGGAACAGCAGCATCAGCAGTCCCATCGCCCCCCACAGGATCGCCGGGCCCACAATGAAGCGACCCCACTCGTTGTGACGTGCAGAGTGCAGTACGCCATGGAACACGTTGCCGTACCAGCTCGCCCACAGCAGCAACGCGAAGCCGAGAAGGATGAGGGCGCGATACGCCGGGTCGCCAGGTTGGTCGTGGTAATCGTGGATGCGGCGTCTGCGGAGTGCGGACAACGTCGCTTCTTGTGGAAGATTCATTCGCGCGGGCCTGGCCGAACAGAGGCGCGATCTTGAGTTTTTGCGGCCAACCTCGCGTGAACGAAAACATGGTTTTTTAACCTGGTTGCGGATCGATTCGATGACCTGCCGGCGGTTATCATGGCGGCATGCGCGGCAACCGCGCGTTTCATGCGGCTTTACGCCGGAGCGCGCGGATGGGTAAGGCCGATGTTTGTTTTTGCAAAGATGGATGAGCGATGACGGCAGCATTGACGCTGACGAACACGGACCGGCTACTGGTATTCGCGCCGCACCCCGACGACGAAACGCTGGCGACCGGTGAATTGATCCAAAGTGCCTGCGCCGCGGGTGCGGCGGTGCGCGTGATCTTCGCCACCGATGGCGACAACAATCCCTGGCCACAGCGCTGGCTCGAACGCCGCTGGCGCATCGACGCGCCGGCGCGCGCGCGCTGGGGCGCGCGTCGTCGAGACGAAGCGACGGCCGCGCTCGCCCTGCTCGGTGTCGATGGCACGGACACCGCGCGCTTCCTCGGCTGGCCGGATCAAGGACTGACTGGCGCATTGATGGCCGATGGCAGCGCCGTCGCTCGGCTCGCGGACGAGATCGCGCAGTTCGCGCCGACGCAGGTCGCCGTGCCGATGCTCGGCGATCGTCATCCGGATCACAGTGCGTTGCGCGTGATGGTGGACCTCGCCGTGTTGCGCGCAGGAATTGCCTGCGTGCGTCTTGGCTACCTCGTGCATGGCGAAAAGAAGTCGCTGATCGTGCGGCGCTTCACCGTGCATGCCGGCTATCAGCAGCGAAAACAACAGGCGATGCTTGCCCATGCGAGCCAGATCGCATTGAGCCGACGCCGCCTGCTCGTGCTGGCATCGAGAGCCGAACAGTTCGAGGTCGTCGAAGCGGTCGACGACAGGCCAGATCGACCGATCCGTCGATTGCGTATTCCGCACGGTCCGGATTGGCTATTCCGGCGCCGTCACGAGCTGCTGCTGGTGATCGCGACACGCTCGGGTGAATTGCGTTACCGCGGCTGCGTGCCGAGATTCCCACAGGCGCGGCCAATCAAGTTGAGGGATGCGCAAGGCGACGTTCTGGCAGTGGAATGGGTCAGCGACGCCGCGCTCGTGACGCTGCCTGCGCTGGCTTCGCCAGCGGTCGCGATCTACGCCAAGCTCGACCGCGTGCGCCCACGCCTGATCATCTTCGATCGCGAGCACTGGCACGAGATGGCAGATCTGCGCGTCGAAGCGGCGGCGCTTTCGTTGACGCCCGATACGGCGGCTGGTTTGACTTGATGCGGCAGTCCGCGCCGGCAGATGCCGCGGTCGAAACCTTGTTGCGTGTGGTCAGCCGCGATGGCGCACAAGCCGATCTGCATCTGCTGCGACCGGTCGGCGCAGCGCACGATTTTGTGCTGTGGCTGCCCGCGCTCGGTGTGGCCGCGCGCAACTACCTGCCGTTCGCGCGAGCATTGGCGGCGCACGGAATCGCAGTGGCGCTGCATGAGTGGCGGGGCATCGGCTCGAGTGATCGCCGCGCCGGGCGCAATGCCGATTGGGCCTATCGCGAGCTCCTGCTCGCCGACATCCCTGCGAGCCTTGCGGCGGCACGTGCGGTGATGCCGGACGCGCGCTTGTGGCTGGGCGGCCACAGTCTGGGCGGGCAGATCGCCAGCCTGTTCGCGGCCCTGCATCCGCGCGCGCCTGCAGGCCTGTTGCTGGTGGCGAGCGGATCTCCGTATTGGCGCACGTTCCGCTTGCGTTGGGCAATCGGCATGGTGGTGGTGGCCGCTCCCTCGCTGGCTTCGATGCTCGGCCATTTTCCTGGCCGCCGGCTCGGGTTTGGCGGCAACGAGGCGCGCGGGCTGATCGCGGACTGGGCTCGCAGCGGGCGTAGCGGGCGCTACAGCGTGGCCGGCATGGCCGAGGACTTAGAAGCCCGGCTCGGCGCGTTGACGCTGCCGGTGCTGTCATTGCGCCTTCGTGACGACTGGCTTGGCCCGCAAGCGTCGCTGCAATGGCTACTCGGCAAGATGCCGCGCGCAGTGCGCGAAGCCGCGGAGATTTCGGCGAATGATCAGGACGGCGTCCGCGCCGATCACTTTGCCTGGATGAAATCGCCGCGAGCTGTCGCGGCGCGGCTGGCTGAACGCATTTGCGCAAGCTCCGCGGTTCGCCCGCCAAACTGAACGCGCGGTCGTTCGCATTCAGGAAATGCGCGAAAGCGGACTCTCAACGCATTGATTCACTTGAATTCCTGAAATCGATACACATTTAGCGTAACGATTGTTCAGGCCGCCGCTAACGGAAACTTACGAGCGCCCTGTCATTATCGCCTGTTGGCATCGCGCGGTTGATCAATGCGGCATGGTTCGCCTGCCGCACCCGGGCGAATGCAAGAATCAGTCGTTATTTGAAGGAAGGCTATGACTTACGATATCGGTATCGGGCGTTGTACGGAAGTCGGTGAAGAGACGGTGGTCGTCAAACTCGACAGCGTTATGGTCAAGCGACTGTCGCCGGAGCAGCCTTGGCAGCGCTCAGGCACCAGCCTGCTGCGTCTCAACAGGAGCTTGTGCAGTGCGACGCGCCCGCCCGAGCCCGATCGCGAACTGTATATCGATCGCGCCGCGCTGTCGAAGCGTTCGATGGCCGCGCTCGACCTCACCGGCAATGGCGCCACCGTTTCAGTGGACCTGCGCGCGCTGCTGAACGATCTCGATCCGCAGCCATCCGCAGGTCCCCAGACGAAGGGGCGCACCGGAGATCGCAAGGCGCCGAGCCGGTAATGCAACCGCTCGTCGGTTCGAGCAACGAACAAAAAGCCCGGCCGCAATGCCGGGCTTTTTTGTTGGGGCAGAACCTGGCGATATCGGGGACGCTGGCGGACTTCGATTGCGTGATCACTTTCCGCGAGAAGACTTCAGCTCTACAAGCGGCTGCGCCGAGGGCTCGGCGTAGCCGTTTTGGATCCCGCCGGGCGAGGGATTTTCAGTCAGGGTGCCGCGCACGACGGGCCTCCGGCGCGCAACCGCTGGCCTCCGGCGCGCAACCGCGCTAAATTGCGTCTGCCTTCCCAGCTGGCGACTAGCTGCGGTCTCTCAGGACAGCGTCAGCCGGCGAAAGCCAAGCGGCTGGGCGGGCACTCCGGTGGCGAAGAGCGGCGGCCCAGATCGCGGGTTGCGCCTGCAGTTGAAAACGCCGATCACCGGTCCGGCAGCGCGCGACGCACAGGCTGGAAAGACGCCGAACATCCTCAATCGCACGCGCGACGCTGTGCACCTCCGATGTCTCGTTCGCCGCCTATACTCGCCGTGTCGCCTACAACCCTGGTTCGATGATGAAACGAATGATCGTCTGCGCACTGTTGGTCGTTGCTACCGCTTCGGTTACCGCGGCGGAACGTTGGCCGAAGGAAATCATCGATTCCGCCAAGGCGCATTGTGCCGCGATGGTCGTGAACGACTCGCCCAATCCCGCAGCGATCCAGCATCAGGCCGACAGCTATTGCGGCTGCCTCATCGACGGTTTCCAGGGTGTCGTGTCGATCAACGATTTCCAGCAATCGGTGAACCTGCCGCCCGAGCAGTTCGAGCAACTGCCGGCCAGTCGCGCGATGCACGCCGTCGTCGATCGCTGCCGCCAATAGCTCGCGCTTCCGTGCCATCGTCGTGGGTGGCAGTCTTTTTCGCGAAACGTCGTATTCATTCTCCGAGACCCATTCGCCGACACGCAGTTCCGGGAAAGACGCCGGGTGCGCGGCGGGCAGCCGGCAGGTTGCGGGTCGACCCCTTCCTCGGAGATTGTCATGTCGACCCGAAATGCCGCTTCCGACGTTCTTGCCGCCGTCGCCGTGCTCGAAAAGGCCAAGGCTGCATGCGCCCATCTTTGCAATCCGGGACAGATGCGCCGGCAAAGCGACATGCTGACGCGCGCGAAACTGATCCACGCGGTGATTCGTTCGCGCGCCCAATTCAAGGCCCTGCACGAACGCAGTATCGACCTGCAGGCAGCGTTGACGCGATTCAAACAGCGACGGGAGGCGACGCGCGCATGACCAGCGACCGCAATCTGGCGTCCCCTCCGGGCCTCTCGCTCGCCCAGGTGTTGTGTATCATCGCTGCGTGTGCGGCTTTCATCGCCGCCGGGCTGGCGATATCGCCGATGTCCTAGCCTGCCCTGAATTCCCACGGCGGTCATTGGGGAATGACTTCACCGTCTCGGCGGCGCCGTGGGATCTGATCGAAGGATTTCCCCTCAACGGCGTGCGCGGAACAGGCGCCGCACGAACGCCCACATCGTCGTCGGCCTGCGCATGTTGCCGTACAGGAACGCGCACTCGCAGTGGGCACAGACGATCGCATCGCCTGATTTCGGCGTCGACGGCATCAACAGATCGGAGCGCCTGCAGTAGGGACATTGGGGGCGGGGGTAGGTCATGCCGGCTGAATTGGGCATGCATCGGGCGCAACCAAGCCGCTGCCGGCGCCCCGGTCAGCTGGCGTTGCCGGACGGGGATCCGCAACGACTGGATGAGCCACCCGTAGACCGCGTCCCGCCTTCGATCGCACACTACAGCTACCGAAGTCGACGTGATGCCGCATTTGCGCGATTGTCCGCGGCGCCTTGCTCACGATTGCACAAGCTCGTTACGCTGAGCGTGCCCCCGCTGCCGAAGAGCCGCCGTGAGCGGATCGAGCGACGACCGTCCCGTGCCCACGACCGACGCGCGCAGCCGTACGGGTTCTGCGAATCTCGGCAACCTGCTCGCGCTTTGCGTCAGCCTGCTGGCGCTCGTAATCGGTGCCTATCAGACGCATCTGATGCAGGGCCAGGCGCGCGCCAGCGTGTGGCCGTATCTGACCATTGGCACGACCTATACCAACGACGCAGACACCGACGGGTTCATCCTGCAGATCGACAATTTCGGCATTGGACCGGCGAAAGTCGGCAGCGTGAAGCTCGCCCTCGACGGCAAGCCGCTGCGCTCGTGGGAAGAGGTGCTCGATGTGCTGGGCGTCGAGTCGGTCAACTACTCCACCTCCAGCCTCAGCGGTGACGTCATTCCGCCGAACCTCAACCGCGAGACGACCATCGGCGCGATCCGCGTCAACGAGCGCGAGGCGGCCAAGGTATTCAACGACGCCAAGTCGCGCTTCAGCCTGGAAATCTGCTACTGCTCCGTCTACGACGAATGCTGGATTTCGCGCTGGCAGCGTGCGGGCGTCGAGCCGGTCGCGCGCTGCACGGCGCCCGAGGTGCCATTCGAGAACTGAGTGGCCAAAGCGGCGACGAACCTGGAAGGCCGCCGATCGCACACCGGCGTTGCGACAATTCCCGTCATGTCCCGCACCGCTGCTACCGCCAGAGATACAGCGCAACCAGCGTCCACACGCTTTCCACCAGACCGAACGGCCAAGCGCCTTGCAGGATTCCATAAGCAGATCCGAGTGCGCAGGATCCGGCGAACGCAAGAATGACGCAGTGGCTGCGTCGCTCGAGCGCGTAGGTCACCAGCATGGCGGACGGCGAAGAGTCCGAACGCGGTGAGTGCATCCATGCTGCTGCCCTTCGATGAATCAGCCAGCGTGATGCGCCTTGCAACGAAGCGGCTGATGCCGTTGGCGGGCGGCGGAAACAAAAAAGGCCACCGGATCCCGGTGGCCTAAGTCGTTGATCTAGTTGGTCGGGGTGACAGGATTCGAACTTGCGACTTCTACCTCCCGAAGGTAGCGCTCTACCAGGCTGAGCTACACCCCGACCGGGACCGCCGTGGCGGGCCGCGAATTCTAGCGACGGCTTGACGCGGGCGCAACACAATCATCGCGGGGCGGTCGCAGCAGCGCGTGCCGGAGTCGAAGGCAGGTGCCTGTGTGCGGTCGTTCGAGCGACGACCGGCGGGGGCCATCTGCTAATCTACGCGGCTCACATTTGCCATGGCCGCGCGTCTTGCCGCGGCACGATCCCGAGGACACCGATGGCCGTCACCCAAGCCCGCACGATGCCCGGCGTGCTCGAGCTGCTGCCGCTCGACCAGGTCGAATTCCAGGCGATGCTGGATACGATCCGGCGCAACTTCGAACGCTACGGCTTCCTGCCGATCGAAACGCCGGTGATGGAATTCTCCAGCGTGCTGCTGACCAAGGAGGGCGGCGAGACCGAGCGCCAGGTCTATTTCGTGCAATCGACTGGCGCGCTGCAGGCAGCCGGCGCCGGCGAAGTGCCCGAGCTCGCGCTGCGCTTCGACCTGACCGTGCCGCTCGCGCGCTACGTCGCCGAGCACGAGCACGACCTCACGTTCCCATTCCGCCGTTATCAGATCCAGCGCGTCTATCGCGGCGAACGCGCGCAGCGCGGGCGTTTCCGCGAGTTCTACCAGTGCGACATCGACGTGGTCG
>JBDTYM010000084.1:0-16582 GCA_040005635.1 Dokdonella sp.
CCAGCGCGATCGGCGCGGCGATGATCGGCTGGTTCGGCACCGCGATGCTCTGCTATGTCACCCCGAAGGAACATCTCGGCCTGCCAAACAAGCAGGACGTGCGCGACGGCATCGTCACCTACAAGATCGCAGCGCACGCGGCCGACCTCGGCAAGGGGCATCCTGGTGCGCAGGCGCGTGACAATGCGCTCAGCAAGGCGCGCTTCGAATTCCGTTGGGCCGACCAGTTCAACCTCGGTCTCGATCCGGAGAAGGCCAAGGAATTCCACGACGAGACCCTGCCGAAGGACGCGCACAAGACCGCACATTTCTGCTCGATGTGCGGACCGAAGTTCTGCTCGATGAAGATCACCCAGGACGTGCGCGACTACGCGAAGGAACACGGCGTCGGCGAGACCGAAGCGCTCAGCGACGGCATGGCCGAGAAGGCGGCCGAGTTTCGTGCCGCGCCGGATGTCTATCGGCGCGTCTGAGGCCGGTTATCCTATCGGTTCGCATGCCTGACGCTTCGTCGGCGCGTGCGCAGCACGTATCGACGAGTCTTGTCCATGAAGCTTCCGGTTCCGTTCGTTCAATTGCCGCTGAGGTTCGACGCGCAGGCGCTGGCCGCCGAGATCGCGCGCTTCGACGAGGGCATGTGGCGCCCGCATCCGACCGGCATGCCGGGCAACAGCGCGTTGCCGCTGGTGACCTCGGGCGGTGATCCAGCGCGAGGCGACTGGCTGGTCGGCCGCATGCGGCCGACGCCGGCGCTGCAGCAAAGCCCGTATCTGATGCAGGTGCTGGCCAGTCTCGAAGCCGTGATCGGTCGCGTGCGCCTGATGCGCCTGTCCGGCCGCGCCGAGGTCAACACGCACGTCGACACGGATTACTACTGGAACGAGCGCGTGCGCGTGCATGTTCCGATCCTGACCCAGCCGAGCGTGCGGTTCTCGTGCGCCGATGCGCACGTCAACATGGCGGCGGGAGAGTGCTGGATCTTCGACACCTGGCGCATGCACCACGTATCGAATGACGACGATTCGCCGCGTATTCACATGGTGGTCGACACCGTCGGCAGCCCGGCGTTCTGGAACATCGTCAACGCCGGGCGGCCGCACACGGCGCCGCGGACGGGTTGGCAGCCGCGCCTGATCGCAGCGCCGGCCGGAGCGCCGCAGCAGCCGATGTTCGAGTCGGTCAACAGCCAGTCGCCGATGAGCTATTGGGAAGTGCGCGGGCTGGTCTCGTTCCTGTTTGGCGAAGTCGAACGTCAGCCGCGCGTCGAAGCCGTCGCGCAGATGACTGGCGCATTCGTCGGCGACTGGCAGACCCTTTGGTTCAAGTACGGTCCGGACCAGACCGCGCTGGCGGAATACACTGCCCTGGTCGATGGTTTCCTCGCGCAGGTGGCGCCGATCGCACGCGGCATCGCGCTGCGCAACGGCGCCGATCTCGCCGATGCGATCACCGGCTTGTTCAAGCGTGCGGTGGAGCGGGCACACATGCCCTCGATGACCGAGGAAGGGTCGCGCAGTGCGCCGCTGACGCAAGCTGCTCCTTCGGCGCTCGTGCGCAGCGAGTTCGACCGACCCGTCTTCATCATCTCGCCGCCGCGTTCGGGTTCGTCGCTGTTCTTCGAGACGCTGGCACAGAGTCCGAGCGCGTTCACCATCGGCGGCGAGAGCCACGGTATCTTCGAAGGCATCCCCGCGCTCGATACCGCGGCGCTCGGTTACGCGTCGAACCGCGTCGATGCAGCGGCGGCGACACCCGAAATCGCGGCGCAGTTGCGCGAACGCTTTCGCCTGCGCCTGTTCGATCGCCAGCGCAACGCGCCGACCTCCGCACACGTGCGCCTGCTCGAGAAGACGCCGAAGAACGCGCTGCGCATTCCATTCCTGCAACAGATTTTCCCGGATGCGCTGTTCGTCTATCTGTACCGCGATCCGCGCGAAGTGCTGGCGAGCATGCTGGAAGCATGGGAGTCGGGCGGATTCCGCACCTATCCGCAACTGCCGGGCTGGAGCGGCTTGCCGTGGTCGCTGCTGCTGACGCCGGGATGGCGCGATCTGATCGGACGGCCGCTGCCCGAGATCGTCGCGGCGCAGTGGGAGACGACCACGCGCATCCTGCTCGACGACTTGCAGCAAATCCCTGCCGAGCGTCGCTGTGTCGCTCGATACGATGCGCTGATCGCCGATCCGACCGCCGAGGCCACGCGCATCTGCGCAAGGGTCGGTTTCGAATGGGACCAGTCGCTCGGACCGAGCCTGCCCCTTGCAAGCCATACGGTGTCCGCTCCGCAGACCGACAAGTGGCGGCGCCGGGAAGCCGAAATTCTCGCGGCGCTTGCCGGCGTCGAGGCGACCGCGGCGCGGGCCGCATGCTTTGCGCAGCGCTGAGGTCGCGATCGCGACGCCTTGCCGCGTGCGCGGGGCGTTCTGCCTCGCGAGCGTCTCCAAAGCACCGTAAGATGCCATCGACCTGCAGATGAGCGGAGCGAACGTGAACGAAGCGCTGAAATCAGCGACGGCGAGAGGTTCCTGGATACTGCGCGGCGCAGGGGTGCTGATCGCGGGCTATCTGCTCGGCGTGCTCGCGCTGATGTGGTGGTGGGACTACGAACCGGCGCATTTCGATGTCGCGGCCAATGCACAGTCGCTGGCGGCGGCAAAGCATCAGCCGGTCGTCGTCGGCAGCGTGACGACCTCGGCGCTGATGACCTGCGCGCAGATCCTGCTCGACAAGCGTGGCGGCTACCTGAGCAACGATCGCTTTCCGCCCGGCGTGCTGATGGACAACGTGCCGACCTGGGAATTCGGCGTGCTGACCGCGACACGCGATCTCGCGCGCACCTTGCGCAACGATTGGAGCCGCTCGCAGACGCAGTCGGTCGAGGACAAGGACCTGCAGGAAGCGGAGCCGCTGTTCAGTTCACCGAACGACCGCTGGCTGCTGCCGAGTTCGGAGAGCCAGTACCGCAAGGCGATCGCGCACGTCGATGGCTATCTGACGCGACTGGCCGACAACGACGCCACCAATGCGCAGTTCTATGCGCGCGCCGACAACCTCGCCGACTACCTGCAGATCGTCTCGACGCGACTCGGCTCGCTGTCGCAGCGTCTGTCGGCGGCGGCCGGGCAGGTGCGCATCGACACGGATCTTGCTGGCGACCGCAACGCACAGCAGTCGACGCCGGCGACAAGTCCGCGCATGGTGCAGACGCCATGGACGAAGGTCGACGACAACTTCTACGAGGCGCGCGGCTACACCTGGGCGCTGCGCGAACAGCTAGAGGCCGTGCTGGTCGACTTCGGTCCGGTGCTGCACAACAAGAATGCGCTGGCCAGCCTGGAGCAGGTCATCCGCGAGTTGGAGGAATCACAGAAGCCGCTCGGCAGTCCGATCGTGTTGAACGGCGCGCCATTCGGATTTTTCGCGAATCATTCGCTGGTGATGGCGAACTACATTTCGCGCGCGAACGCGGCGATCATCGACCTGCGCGAACTGCTCAAGCGCGGGTGACGGCGCGAGTGAAGCGACTGCAGGCGCAACGCGCTTGGTGTACCGTCGCGCCCTTCGCGCGCAGCTACCATCTATCCGAGTGACTTCCAGTCCGACCTTGCCCTCGTTCGATGCCGGCGCACAGACCGCGTGGCGACGTCTGCTCGACCACCCGTTATTCCTCGGCACGTTGCTGCTGGCGCCGATCGTCTGGCTGTTGTGGCCGGTGCCGATCGACGAGACGCGCTACCTCGCCGTGGCTTGGGAAATGCGCCAGACCGGTGAGTTCCTGGTGCCGCATCTGAACGGTGCGACCTACGCGCACAAGCCGCCACTGCTGTTCTGGCTGATCAATCTCGGCTGGCTGTTCAGTGGCGTGCACGCATGGACCGCGCGCGCGATGACGCTGCTGTGTTCGGTACTGAGCTTGCTGCTGCTGCAGCGTCTCACGCTGCGCCTGAGCGGCTCAGCGGCGGCCGCGCGCATGTCGATGTGGCTGTTGCTCGGCGCGGTGTACTTTGCCGGCTTCGCCAACGCCATCATGTTCGACGTGCCGTTGACGACCTGCGTGCTGCTCGCCGTGCACGGCGTATGCGATCTCGTCGACGGGCGTACGCGTCGCGGCGTGCTGCTGACCGGGATTGCGATCGGACTCGGCATCCTGGTCAAGGGACCGGTGATGCTGCTCGACATTGCCTTCGTCGCGCTCGGTGCGCCGTGGTGGAGCGGCAAGCTGAGCAGCCGGCAGCGCGGATATTTCGGCGCTTTCGGGCTCGCGTTCCTGCTCGGCGTGGCCATTGCACTGGCCTGGGCGATCCCGGCTGCGTTGCACGGCGGTGCGGATTATGCGCGCGCTATTTTTCTGAACCAGACCTTCGACCGTATCGAGGGCGTGCAGGGGGCCAGCACGCATGGCCGGCCCTGGTGGTGGTACTGCATGATCTTTCCGCTGATGCTGCTGCCATGGCCGCTGGTCATACGCGGCAGTGGGGCAAAGCTGCGCGCGCTGATGCGCGAGCCCGCGCTGCGTCTCGCCCTCATCTGGGTCGTGCCGACGTTCATCGCGTTTTCGGCGATCGGCGGCAAGCAACCGCACTATCTGCTGCCCGCCGTGCCGGGTGTGGCGCTGGGCCTCGCCTTTGCACTCGATCGCGACGCGCTGAACGTTCGCAGCGGCCTGTTCGCGCTGTTCCTGATCGTGCTCGGCATCTTCTTCGCGCTGGCGCCGCAGCTGGCGTCGATCCGCGGAGATCTTCCGTACTTCGAAGACGCGTCGCCGGGCTGGGGTGTCGCCGTTGCCGTACTCGGGGCCGTTCTGCTTGGATTTGCGCGACGCGCACATGCGCCGATGCAGCCCGCGCTGGCCATGCTGGTCGTCGCGCTGCTGGTCAAGCTCGCCGTCATCGAAGGGCCGGGCCAGCGCTATGACATGAGCGCGGTGGGCGCGCAGATCGCAGCGGCGCAGCAACGCGGGCAACCGATCGTGCACCTCGGCTGGCATCACGGCGCCTACGAGTTCGCCGGTCGCCTGACCCAGCCGCTGCAAACACTGGATGATCCCAAGCTGCTCGATGCATGGGCGAAGCAGCACCCTGACGGGCTCGTGATGACGTTCTACAGGCGCTACCGCTTTCGCGCAGCGCCGGTGTTCACGCAACCGTTTCGGGGTGTCGAGGTATCGATCTGGAAGGTCGCTGATGCGTTGAAGTCAGGCATCGACCCTTCCGTCGAACACGCGCGCGAGGCCGGCGAGGATACGTCGGACGATTGAGCGCGATGCTCGTGCTGCCACCGCTTCAGAACGCGGGCTTGTCCGGCGCCGCGTTGTAGCGCCCGACACCCGCGAGAATCTCGCGCCTCGCCTCGTCCGCGCCGACCCACCCTTCGAGCTTGACCCATTTGCCCTTCTCGAGGTCCTTGTAGTGCTCGAAGAAGTGACCGATGCGTTCGAGCCAGTGGGTGGAGACCTGGCCGATGTCGGCGATGTGGGCATAGCCGGCAAACACCTTCGCCACCGGCGCGACGACGAGCTTTTCGTCGGCGCCGGCTTCGTCGGTCATGCGCAACATGCCGACCGGCCGACAGCGGATCACCGAGCCCGGCACCAGTGGCAGCGGCAGGATCACGAGGGCGTCGAGCGGATCACCGTCGCCGCCCAGCGTCTGCGGCACGTAGCCGTAGTTGCACGGATAGCGCATCGGCGTCGACAGCACGCGGTCGACGAAGATCGCGCCGGTCGCCTTGTCGACCTCGTACTTGACCGGCTCGGCGTCCTTCGGAATTTCAATGATGACGTTGATCTCTTGCGGCACGTCGGCGCCAGCGGAAACGCGTTCCAAGGCCACGGTTTGCTCCTGATTGCGGGTTTCCCGAACGCAACAATCGTCGGGAAGAAAACGGGCGCGAAGGATAATGCATGCGCTGTTGCAGCGCAGCAGGAATGCGCGCGCGCTGAAACCCTCGTTCGGCGCGCAGACAGCTTGAGTGTGTAGGGTAGGCCGCTCGTTGTCCGCCAGCAGGAGGATCAGTCCATGTCAGAGGAAACCGCCAAGACCGCCGTCGATCATGTCGATGACACGCTCGCGCAGCTGAAGGAAATGCGCCACTACTCGAAGAACAATGTCGAAACGCTGACGGCGGCCTGGATGTTGTTCGATGGCGAACTGTCGAAGCTCGGCAAGACCGCGACGATCGATGATCTGATGACCCGGCAGGGCGAGTTGCATGACGCGCTGGAAGCGGCCATTGCCGACCTGGAAGAGGTCAGGCAAACGTTGCAGCCACCGGCCGAGGCCGCGAGCGCATGAGTTGCGGTGCGCGCAGCGGCGGCTGATCAACTTTTTAATGCCGGCGACAGCCCGTTTCTTGCCGGCATGATCGGCGCCAGGAGAGTTCCAGGTATCGAGCGACATCACCACGACATCGCAGGCATCGCGCCGCGTGATGATGGTGACGTCGGCATCGTCGACGACGCGGTCGAGCACGTCTTTCAGATTGCTGCGGGCGTCCGAAAGATTGATCGTGCGCGTCGGCGTAACTTGTACCTGGATCCGTACAAGTCAACGCCGATTCATTGGAGCGTCAACCAAAGGCGCGGCTTCGCATCAGCGTGAAAAACCGCATCAGGACTTCAGCGCGTCCTTCAACTTCGCGACCTGCTCCGGAAACCATTGACCATTCTGCTCCAGTACCTCGGCGACAACCCCTTCGGCATCGGCCTCACGCTTGAGCGCCCGCAGTGCTTTCACGCGCACCATCGCGACGGCAAGGCGATTCTCACCGTAGGCCTTGCCGGCGGCCTGTTCGAGCAGTGGCAATGCCTTCGCCGCCTGCTTGCGTTCGAGCAGGCTCTTGCCGTAGCGATACGGATAGACGTAGTCGTCCGGGTACGCGGCGATCAGTTTCGGATACAGCGCATCGAGTTCATCGTTGCACTCAGCGCGCGTGAGATACACACGCAGATTGTCGGACAGGTTACGGTCCTTGCCGACATCGTCGCCGAGGGTCTGGCGCACGGTTTCGATCGCGCGATTCAGCAGCGCTGTCTCGGAGGACGAATCGCCGATCGCCGCATCGACATCGGCCGTCGTCATCACCGCGCTGCGCTGGTCGACACAGGTCGGCTTCGCCACGAACACGCGTTCCCACAGCAGGCGATCGAGCGCGACTTTCTGCTGCGCCAGCATCCGCGTGTACTCCGGCGGCGGATTCTTCGCGCCGGCCTCGAGCAACTGGTCGACGACGTAGGGGCGGTCGCAGCCGATGTCGCCGGCGAGCACGCGCTGCGCCGCCGCGATCGCCGCGGCGTCGTCTTCCGCCTTGCTCGCCTTGGCCAGCTGCAGACGATCGAGCCAGAGCGCGACAGTCTTGTTCTTGCCGGCGCCATCGCGCACTTTTTGCGGCAGCGCGGCGTACCAGTCGAGCCCGTCCTGGCCTTCGCCACGCGCCTGATAGGAGGCCAGCACGCTGCTGAGCGCATCCTGCGATCCCTTGGCCGCCTTCGCCTTCAGCTGATCTAGCGTGCTCGCGCCGGCGATGATCTTGTCGAGATCGGGATAGAACTTCGCGCGCGGCTGCTCGGCAAGAATGCGGCCCAGCTCCGCTCCGTTCTCATTCAAGATGACGTAGGCGGGCAGCGCCTTGACCTGCAACTTCTTCATCCACGCGGCGCCATCCGGCGAGTCGGCATCGACGGCCGTGACGATCGTCTTCGCTTCGACCGCCTGCCATTCCTTGCCGTTCAGCACATGCGTCGCCATGAAATAGCACGAGTAGCACCACGGTGCATGGAAATCGAGCAGCACGGGCACATGTGCCTTGGCCGCGCGCGCGATCGCCGCGTCCACGCTCGCCGGCACGTTTTCATCGGCGCTAGAGGCAAGGCCGGGTAGAAGAAAGCAAAGGGCGAGCAGACTTCTCATCGTGCGTTTTCCAATGGTGGCGTCCGATTCTGCCGAGAATGCACGTTCGTCAGCGCTGAGCACAAGGGACGGCGGCCAGGCGATCGCAACGAATCCTATCGTCTGAAACCGCCTATGCTGATTTTTCTTTGGGTCCGAATCGCGGACACTGCCGGCCATGACGGAATCGCCCGATGCGTAGCAAGCTGTTCGTGCCCGGCACCCGGCCGGAACTGTTCGCCAAGGCGCTCGCTGGCGAAGCGGATGCGATCTCGTTCGATCTCGAGGACGCTGTGCCCGAGCCGAGCAAGACCGTCGCGCGCGAGCAGGTCGTCGCGTTCCTGCGCAGCGAGGCCGCGCAGGAGTCCCGCAAGCTTCTGATCGTGCGCGTCAACGCGGCGGACACTGCGCACTTTGCGGCCGACATCGAAGCGCTCGCCGGCGCCGGGCTGGACCTGATCAATCTGCCGAAAGTCGAATCGCCCGAATGCGTACGCAGCGCGGTTGCGCTGATCGCCACGGCTGAGCGCGCGGCTCAGGTCGAGGCAGCGACGCCGTTGCTGCTGACGATCGAGACGCCGCGCGGCCTGCGCGCCGCTGCGGCGATCGCCGCAGCGGATGCGCGCATCGCCGGCCTGCAGCTCGGTCTAGCCGATCTGTTCGAGCCGTACGGCATCGCGCGCAACGACGCGGCGAACGTGCATGCCGCGATGTTCGCGCTGCGCATCGCCGCCGCCGAGGCCGACGTGTTCGCCTACGACGCAGCGTTCGCGGATGTCGTCGACACGCACGGCTATGCCGTCGAGGCAGCGATGGCGAGGCGTCTCGGCTTTCTCGGAAAAACCTGCATCCATCCGCGCCAGGTCGCGCTCGCGAACGCCGCATTCCAGCCGGATGAAAGCGAGGTCGCGCATGCACGGCGCGTCGTCGCGTTCGCACAGACGGCGGCCGGTCGAAGCACTGGCACCTTCGTCGTTGATGGACGAATGATCGACCGGCCATTCCTGAAGCGCGCCGAGGCGGTCGTCGCCGCAGCGGCTGCGCGGGCTGCGGCGCGGTGAGCGCAGCGCGACAGCTGCGAGTCTGGCTCGCGCTGCTGTTTTTTCTCGCGCTGCCGTGCAGCGCCGACAATCTGGTTTCCCTGAGCCACGGCGAGTTGCCGCCGCTGGCGTCGTCCACCCCGCTCGCGCTCGTCGTCGTCGACGGCCACGTGCTCGTATTCGAGGCCGATGCGGTTCGGCAGCTCGATGAGAGTAAGCAGGTCTGGACACGCAGCGATTGGAAGCCTGCCGCGCCCGTACGCGCCGTCGCTGGCGATGGTCACCGCGCCTTCGTGCTGTCCGGCGGCGACGCGGCGACAGTGGATCGGGTCGACGGGCTCATGTTCGACGGCACGACGCTGACGGCACGCACATTGCCGCGCTTGCCGGGCCCATTGCAACAGGCGAACGCGACACTGCTCGGCCGCGTTCTCTATGTGGCGGGTCTGGCCGCGGGTCGGCCCGCACTGTTGCGCATCGATGTCGACGCAGTGGCCGCCCCGTGGGAAGCAGTAACGCCATGGTCCGGTACTGCCGCGCCCGCCGCCCTGGTCGCGCAGGGTGGCGGACTCTATCTCGCGCTCGCGGGCGAACAGACCGATGCGCTGCTGCGCTGGAACCCGTCGGACGGCTGGACGGCCAGGCCCGACGTGCCCGGCCGCATAGTGCCGGGGTCGATGCGCGCACTTGGTCAGGCGCACCTGCTGATGCTCGTGCGCGATCCAGCGTCGTCGGCGTCGTCGCCTGCGTTGATGACGTTCCATTCGATCACCGGTGCATGGGCGACGCAGGCCCCGCTCGACGCGTCCACTGCCGTCGCCGCGACGACGTGGGGGAATGGCCTGCTATGGGCATGTGCCGGCTCGAGCAGTGGGCAAACCGCGTTCGGCTACGCCGAACTCGAATCCGGCAAATTGCTGCTCAAGTGGCTCGATTGGATCGTCATTGTCGTTTATCTGACGACCATGGTCGGCATGGGGCTGTATTTCTATCTGCGCGAAAAGCGCAATTCGACCTCGGACTTCTTCGTCGGCGGGCGCACGATTCCGTTCTGGGCTGCCGGCATCAGCCTGTACGCGGCGAACACCAGCTCGATCAGCTTCATCGCGATTCCCGCGAAATCGTTCGAGACGAACTGGCAGTACCTCACGAACAATCTCATCGCCGTGGTCGGTCTGATGTTCGTTGCCGTCTGGATCGTGCCGCTGTTGCGCAGGCTCGATCTGATGTCGGTGTTCTCCTATCTGGAAACGCGCTTTCATCCGGGCATCCGCATGTGTGCCAGTGCGCTGTGCATCGTCATGCAGATCGGCAGCCGCATGAGCGTGATCCTGTTCCTTCCCGCGCTCGCGATCGCCACGATCACCGGCATGCACGTCGCGTGGAGCATTCTCATCATGGGCTCGTTCACGATCCTCTACACCACGATGGGCGGCATGAAGGCGGTGATCTGGACCGACGTTGTGCAGGTCGTCGTCAAGATGGGCGGCGCGCTGTTCGCGATCGGTTTCATCGCCTGGCACCTGCACGGTGGCATGGGCGAACTCGTCAGCACGGCACTCGACAACCACAAGACGAAGCTGCTGGATTTCAGCTTCGATCTGACCAAGGCCACCGTGTGGGGTTTCCTGTTCCTGGTGCTGTTCGACGTCGTGCTGACGTTTCCGAAGGACCAGGTGCTGATGCAGCGCACGCTGTCGACCAAGTCCGATCGCGAGGCCGGACGTTCGATCTGGGCGTTCGCCCTTATCATGATTCCGGGCGGCTTCGTGTTCTACTCGATCGGCACTGCTTTGTTCGTCTACTACAAGACGCACCCCGAGCGTCTCGATCCACTGCTGCCGATCGACGCGACGTTTCCGCTGTTCATCGCGGCGGAACTGCCGATGGGCGTCACCGGCATGATCGTCGCCGGCATTTTCGCTGCGGCGATGGCGACCCTGTCGAGCATCATGAACAGCGTGGCGACGCTCGCCTCGGTCGACTTCTACGAAAAACTCGCGCGGAACCCGAGCCCGAAGAAGAGCGTGCTGTTCGCCGAAGTCGCGACCGTGGCAACCGGCCTACTCGGCATCGGCGTCGCGCTGCTGCTGTCGCGCTTCGACATCCATTCGCTGTTCGATGTATCGATCGAGCTGGCCGGCCTGCTCGGCGGCGGCTTCGCCGGCGCGTACACGCTCGGCATGTTCACTCGGCGCGCCAATTCACCCGGCGTCGCAATCGGAGTCGCCTCGAGCATCGCGCTGACCACGGCGGCGTGGGCGCTGCACCTGGTGCATCCGTATTTCTACCTCGCGATATCCATCATGCTGTGCATCGTCATCGGCTATCTGGCGAGCCTGTTCTTTCCGGCGCCGACGCGCTCGCTCGATGGCCTCACGATCTACACCAAGTCCGATAGCGTGCACGAAGCGTCGAAAGCGTGAACCCGCGTAGAGGGGCGTGCTTCGTGTAGCCTCGCCGCTGCAGACCGAGGACGAATGTGGACACCGAATTCCTCAAGACCTTCGTTGCAGTGGCCGATCACGGCTCGATGGCTGCGGCGTCACGTGTACTCGACGTCACCCCTGCGGCCATCGCGCAGCAGATCCGCACGCTCGAACGCGAGATCGGCGCACCGCTGATCGCGCGCGTTGGTCGCACGGTCAGCGTGACCGAGGCCGGCGCGCGCATCCTAACGCGAGCGCGCGAAGTGCTGCGCGACATCGGCGAGCTGCGTGCCGTCGCGACCGACGATGCGATCGCGGGGGAACTACGCCTGGGCGCGTGCCCGACTGCGCTGTCCGGCATGTTGCCGGACATCCTCGCGTTGATGGTCGAAACATTTCCGCGCATCAAAGTGTTCATAAAACCCGGCTATTCGGCCGATCTCTATCGCGCGGTGGAGGGCGGCGACCTCGATGCGGCGGTCGTCCTGCAAGCGCCGTACGTCCTGCCCAAGACCTGCGATTGGCAATTGCTGCGCGAAGAGCCGCTGATCGTGCTCGCCTCCGAGCACGAGACCTGCCGCGACCCGCACGAGCTGCTCGCGACGCGCCCGCTGATCCGCTACGACCGCAACCAATGGGGCGGCCGTCTCGCCGACGCGTACCTGCGTCAGATGCAGATCACGCCGCATGAGCGTTTCGAGCTCAATGCGCTGAACGCGATTGCGGTGATGGTCGATCGTGGCCTCGGCGTTTCACTGGTGCCCGACTGGGCGAGGCCCTGGCCGGAGAAGCTTCGCCTGCTGCGCCTGCCGGTGCCGGTGCCGTTTGAATCGCGTCGCATCGGCGCGGTGTGGTCGCGCTCGACCATCCGCATCCGTCTGGTCACCGTGTTCCTGCAGCAGGCGCGCGCTGCGACGCAGCGACAGACAACAAAAACTTCCGCCTGAAAATACCCGCGCGCAATTCCATTCGAAGCGGGTGCCGCCCAGACTCGCCGCCACTCAGAGAATGCTGAGCGCATGGGGGCGGATCCGGAGCGGTACGTCGCCATCCGACCGAGTCCATAAGAAACCCGGGGAGAATTCATGACACCACGAATCCGTGCAGGCCGTGCTTGCTTGCTGCTCGCCGCCGCGATCGCCGGTCACGTCAATGCCGACCCTGCTGCGGCGACGCCCGACTCCGCCTCAGGCACAGAGGCTGTCGCGCCCGCGGCGGCCGCGGCCGATGCGAACGCCGCGCCCGACCAGGACGTACAGCCGCAAGTCCCGGCCCAGCCGCAGACGCCGGAGCAGCAGAAGCAGGAGGCGGCCGCGAACGCGCAGCAGCTCGGCACGATCACCGTGACGACCGGCACGCGCAGCGCGAAGGCCGTCGACAAGATTCCCGGCGCGATCACCGTGGTGACGCCGGCCGAGATCGCGCGCACGCTCACGCTGACCGACGATGCGACCGCCGTGCTCGCGCGTATCGTGCCGGGCTATGCGGAATCCTCACAGGCGATGAGCAACACGGGCGAAAACCTGCGCGGACGCATTCCTCTGCGTCTGTTCGACGGTATTCCGCAGGGCTCGCCGCTGCGCGAAGGCACGCGAAACGCCACGTTCACCGACATGGGCATCATCGATCGCATCGAAGTGATCAATGGGCCGTCGGCCGCCGAGGGCGTAGGCGCTGCCGGCGGCATCATCAACTACATTTCCTATACGCCGACCGTCGATGGCGACCAGGTGCAGCTGACGACGCGCTATTCCACCCAGTTCAAGGACGACAGCTCCGGTTACAAGGTCGGCGTGAACTGGGCGCACAAGGACGGTGATTTCGACATGTACCTGGCCGGCTCGTATGTCGACCGCGGCATCACTTGGGACGGCAACGGTCGCCGCATCGGCATGAACCAGTCCGGTTCGCTCGCCGATACGACCTCGGACGATTTCTTCGCGAAGTTCGGTTACAACTTCGGCCAGGGCGACACGCAGCGCCTGCAGCTGACCCTGAGCAAGTTCAAGATCGACGGCAAGGACAATTACATCGAACAGCTCGGCGATCGCTCGATCGGACTGACCGATACGGCTGTGCGCGGTCACAACCCCGGCACCTTTACGCCGTTCAACGATTTCTGGCAGGTGCAGCTGAAATATCTCAACACCGATCTGCTCGGGGGTTCGCTCGAGATGGATGCCTACCGCGCCAGCCAGGCAATGCGCTTTCTGCCCGAAGCGACACCTGACAAGCAGGACCCGCTGATCGCGCCGATCGGCACGCTGATCGACCAGTCGGAAATCAATTCACAGAAAAAAGGCCTGCGCACCTCGTGGACGCGGCCCGACATTTTCTCGATCGCCGGACTCGAACTGCACACCGGCGTCGACCTCGTCGAAGACACCGCGCAGCAGAAACTCGCGTTGACCAATCGACTGTGGGTGCCGCCGATGGATTACAAGAGCGTTGCGCCGTACGCACAGCTGTCCTATGACATCGGACAGGTTACGCTCTCCGCTGGCTTCCGTCGCGAGGACGGCACGCTCGATGTGGACAGCTACACCACGACCTACTATCGCAATCGCGAATTCGTGCAGGGCGGCGAGATCGACTACGCAGCCAACCTGCCCAATGCCGGCGCGATCTGGCGCTTCGCCGACGACTGGTCCGCATTCGCCTCGTGGAGCAAGGGTTTCACCCTGCCGAACGTCGGTATTCCTCTGCGCAACGTCAATACACCGGGCCAGTCGGTGAAGGACCTCGCCGACCTGCAGGCGATCATCGTCAAGAACACCGAAATCGGCATCAACTGGCGCGGCGAGCGTGTCGGCCTCTCCGGTTCGGTCTACAAATCCGAATCGAACTTCGGCGCGTCCCTGTCGGTCGATCCGACCACCGGCGACTACATCATGAATCGCGCACCGGTGGACATCAAAGGTGTCGAGCTGTCCGGCGACCTGCGTATCGCCGACGACTGGAAGACAACCCTGATCTACTCGCGCGCGATGGGCTACACCACCTTCGTTCCGAACGGGGCGCTGACCAAGCACATGGGCGTTACCGACATCAGCCCGCCGAAGATCGTCACATCGGTGACATGGAAGTATTCGGACAAGGGAAGTGCGACACTCGGATCGAACACGCTTCTGGCGCGCTCGATCAATCAGAACACGGGTGCGTTCGAGCATACCTACGGCTATACGACCTGGGACTTCGAGATCAACTACGACGCGGGCAAGTTCGGACGCCTGTCACTTGGCGTGGAAAACCTGTTCGACAAGTACTACATCCTTGCCTACAACCAGATCGACAACTATCAGGACTATTTCGCCGGACGTGGCCGCGTGGTCTCAATCACCGACAAAATCACGTTCTGATCCGGACGCCGTCGCGTTGCGCAAGCTCGTGCTCTGCGTCGCCCTGCTCGCGGCAGGGTTCGCTGTCGCCGATTCATCCGGCGCGGCGGCCTTGCCACCCGTATCGGCCGGGAATGAAGGCTTTTCCGTGCAGGGGCTGCGGCGTGTCGACGAATTCGTCGCCGCGAATACCGATGCGCACGGCTATCTCGGAGCGGTCGTCCTGCTCGCGCGGCACGGACATGTGGTGGAACAGCACGCGTTCGGCCATCAGGACCTGGCGCGCAAGATTCCAATGGCGCGCGACGCGATCTTCCGCATCTACTCGATGACCAAGACCATCGCGACGGTGGCCGTGCTGATGCTCGTGGAAGAAGGCAAACTCGCGCTCGACGATCCCGTCGCGAAGTTCCTGCCGGCATTCGCGCACGCGCAGGTTTTCGAAGGCGGCTCGGCGGACGAGCCACGCCTGCGGCCGGCGCGGCAGACGCTTACGGTCAAGCAGCTGCTCACGCATACTGCCGGCTTCGCGACGGTGCAGGGCGAAGCGGCCACCACACTGCTGGAACGCGCCGATCTGCCTGGCGCCGCGACGCTCGCCGAGTTTGCCGAGCGCGCCAGCCGCGTACCACTCGCGGCCGAACCCGGTGCGCGTTTCCGCTACGACGGAACGCAGATCGAGATTGCCAGCCGCATCGTCGAGGTCGCGTCCGGCGACTCGTTTGAACACTTTCTTGCCGCGCGTCTGTTCGTCCCGCTCGGCATGCGGGACACTGGCTTCGAGGTTGCCGAGTCCGAGCGCCATCGCGTCGTCGACCTCAGCGCAGTCGGTCCCGACGCGCGCCTCGCACGTGCTGACGAGCCGTCGGCCGTGCAACCCGGCCAGCGCCTGCACGCCTATGCGAGCGGCGCCGGCGGACTTTATTCCACCGCGCCGGACTATTTCCGCTTCTGCCAAATGCTGCTCGATCACGGCCGCGCCGACGGCAAGATCCTGCTCGCCCCAAAAACCGTCGAGCTTATGATGCAGAATCAGCTGATGCCGCTCGATCCGCCCGTTACCGACTCAAGCGATGCCGAAGGCTTCGGCTTCGGCGGTTCGGTGCTGCTCGATCCGTCGCGCCGCGGCCGCTCAGGTGCGGCCGGCCAGTTCGGCTGGTCGGGTGCCGCGTCGACCTACTACATGATCGATCCGGACAAGGATCTCGTCGCAATCCTGCTGCTGCAGCATCTGCCGCACGATGGACCGCATGAATTGCCGAAGCTGTCGACGCGTTTCTTCAACCTCGTCCACGAATCGCTGGACCGATGAGTGACGCACGCGACAGCATCCTCGTCGCGGGGTCGGCGAACCTCGACTTCGTCGTGCGCGCGCCGCATATTCCTGCGCCCGGCGAAACCGTGCTCGGCGGCGAGTTCGCGACCTATCCCGGTGGCAAGGGTGCGAACCAGGCAGTTGCCGCCGCGCGGGCGGGCGCGAATACGCAAATGCTCGTCGCGCTCGGCGACGACGCGCATGCGGCGCCGATTGAAGCATCGCTGCGCGACGCCGGTGTCCAGCTCGCGATCGTGCGCGACGAGCGCGCCACGGGTGCCGCCTTCATCGTCGTCGCCGACAATGGCGAGAATGCGATCACCGTCGCGTCGGGCGCAAATGCCGCCTTGCGCCGCGAGCATCTTCCGACGCTCGATCGCGTCAGCCACCTGCTGCTGCAACTCGAGACGCCGCCCGATGTGGTTGAAGCCTGCGCGAAAGCCGCGCAGGCAGCTGGCGTGTGCACGATTCTCAACGCGGCTCCGGCCCAGTCTCTGACGGAAGGACTGCTCGGCGCCATCGATGTGCTGATCGTCAATGAAGGGGAACTCGCGGCGCTCACCGGCGACGGCTC
>JBDTYM010000085.1:0-16383 GCA_040005635.1 Dokdonella sp.
CGCCGTCGCGGTGCATCCGGACGACGAGCGCTACCAGGCGCTGATCGGCAAGACACTGAAACTTCCGCTGACCGAGCGCGAGATACCGGTCATCGCCGACACCTATGTCGAACGTGAGTTTGGTACCGGCGCCGTCAAGATCACGCCTGCGCATGATTTCAACGACTGGCAGGTCGGCGCACGCCATCAGCTCGAACCGATCGTGATCCTCACGCTCGACGCGAAAATCAACGACAACGCGCCCGAGAAATATCGCGGTCTCGATCGCTTCGCCGCGCGCAAAGCCGTATTGGCCGACCTCGAAGCTGCCGGTCTGCTCGTCGAAACCAAAAAGCACAAGCTGCAGGTGCCGATCAGCCAGCGCTCCGACGCCGTGATCGAGCCGATGCTGACCGACCAATGGTTCCTCGATCTGACCAGCGACGAGCGCGTCGACGGCAAACCGGGACCCGGCGGACGCAAGGCGATCACGGAACCTGCGCTCGCCGCCGTGCGCGAGGGCGCCATCAAGTTCGTGCCGGAGAACTGGTCGACCACCTACAACCAATGGCTCGAAAACATTCAGGACTGGTGCGTCAGCCGTCAGCTCTGGTGGGGCCACCAGATTCCGGCCTGGTTCGACGAGGCCGGCAACATCTTCGTCGGCGAGGACGAGGCGGATGCGCGCGCGCACGCGACGGCCGCGCCGGTTGGCAGGCTGCGCCAGGACGAGGACGTGCTCGACACCTGGTTCTCGTCCGCGCTATGGCCCTTCTCGACCTTGGGCTGGCCCGGTGAAACGGACGAGCGAGCGGCCGAATGGCAGCAGTTCAAGGCCTTCTTGCCGAGCAACGTGCTGGTGACCGGCTTCGACATCATTTTCTTCTGGGTCGCACGCATGGTCATGGCGACGCAGTACTTCACCGGCCAGGTGCCGTTTCGCGAGGTCTACATCAACGCGATCGTGCGCGATGCCGAAGGCCAGAAGATGTCGAAGTCGAAGGGCAACACGATCGACCCGCTCGATCTCATCGACGGCATCGAGCTCGAGGCGCTGGTGAAGAAATCGACTGCTTCACTGCTGATTCCGCAGGTGCGCGAGAAAGTCGAGAAGCGCATCCGCAAGGAGTATCCCGATGGCATCGCGCCGGTCGGCGCCGACGCGCTGCGCTTCACATTCGCCGCGCTTGCCACATACGGACGCACGATCAACTTCGACCTCAAGCGCGCAGACGGTTACCGCCACTTCTGCAACAAGCTGTGGAACGCGGCGCGCTTCGTCCTGATGAACACGCCTGCTTCCCCTCTCCCACCGGGAGCGGGTGGCGCGGCAGCGCCGGGTGAGGGAAAGGCGTCGCACACCGAAGCCGAGCGCTGGATCCTGACCCGCCTGCAACACACGCTGGCCGACATCGAGCCGCACTACGCCAGCTATCGCTTCGACCTCGTCGCGCAGGCGCTGTACGAATTCACCTGGAACGAGTTCTGCGACTGGTTCCTCGAACTCGCCAAGCCGGCGCTGAACGGCAGCGATGCCGTCGCCGCCGATTCGACGCGACATACGCTGCTGGTCGTGCTCGAAGCCGTGCTGCGCGCGCTGCATCCGATCATTCCTTTCATCACCGAGGAGATCTGGCACGAAGTCACGCCGAAGCTCGGCATTGCTGGCGACAGCATTTCGACCCAGCCGTATCCGCTCGCGCGCGAGTTTGCGAGCGATGCAGGCGCGGAAGCGGAGATCGAGTGGCTGAAAGCGGTGCTGACGCAGATCCGCCGCATCCGCAGCGAGATGAATATCGCGCCGGGCAAGACGATTCCATTGATCTACGCCGGCGGCAACGCGAGCGATCGCGCACGCACGGCAAAGTTTGCCGCGCAGATCGAATTTCTCGCCCGCACCGAGTCGCAATCATGGCTCGACGCCGGCGAGGTGGAGCCGGCTTCCGCCGCCGGCATCGTCGGCGATTTGAAGCTGCTGATCCCGCTGGCCGGCTTGATCGACGTCAGCGCCGAGAAGCTGCGCCTCGAAAAAGAAATCAAGCGCGTCGAGGGCGAGATCGCCAAATGCGACGCGAAACTCGGCAAGGAGAGCTTCGTCGCGAGTGCGCCAGCGGCGATCGTCGAACAGGAGAAACAACGCCTGGCCGAATTCACCACACTGCTGGCTGCGCTGCGCGAACAGCTCGACAAGCTTTCGACGATGTAGGTTCGCGTCACCCCACGGTGCTGGCCGGCAGGAGACCGCAATGACACTCGCCACCCTGGTCAATATTGCCAGCCTGATCAGCAGTTTCGGCGTGCTGATCTCGCTGGTGTATCTGAATCGGCAGCTGCGCCAGGGTGGCGCTGTCCCTCGCCCGGCTTCCGCGCGCTATGGCTGCACATACGCGAACGCTTCCCGGCCGACTTCGTCGCGTTCGTCGACGGCGTGATGCGCGAGGTGCCCGTTGGCGATACCGACGGCGCGGAATGGACGGCGCGGTGGCGCGACCAGGCGGCCGCGGCCCGACGCAACGCGACAGCAGCCGCGCCACCGAACGGTTGAAGCCGCCAGCGGCACTCCGCCAAGGCGGGCGGGGCAGCATGCCTGCGGCGTTCCGTTCGACTTGTGGGAGAATCCGCGTACCGCTTTCGGCGAAAGGACATTCACAGCATGTCTGCACCGATTGCTCCGCCGAAGACCCTGGCTGCGCGCCTGCGTGGGCGCGTTGCCGGTTTGCGCGGTTCGCGCCGTGCACGCCGGCTGGCACTGATCGCCGCGGGCGCCGTTCTCCTCTACGCGCTGCTCGGCTTCTTTGCCATGCCGGCACTGCTGCACCACTACGTCGATACGCGTGCCGGCGCATTGCTCGGCCGGCCGCTGTCGGTCGGCACACTGCGCTTCAATCCGTTCACGCTGAAGCTGGTCGCTGATCAGCTGCACGTCGGCGACGCAGACGGCAAGGCCGCTTTCGTGGATGTCGACCAGCTCACGCTGAATGCGTCGTGGATGTCGCTGTTCCGCCTCGCGCCGGTGCTGGACGAGGTCGTCGTGCAGCATCCGCGCATCGCGGTCACGCGCACGGCGGCGCAGCGCTTCAACTTCTCCGACCTGGTCGAGCGCTTCTCCACCGCATCGACGCCGCCGGGCCCGAATGCGAAGCCGGCGCGTTTCTCGCTGTCGAACATCGCGCTGCACGCGGGCGAGATCCGCTTCGACGACCGCGTCGAGAACGCGAGTCATCACCTCGAGCG
Organism: Dokdonella sp.; assembly: GCA_040005635.1. Classification (GTDB taxonomy): domain Bacteria; phylum Pseudomonadota; class Gammaproteobacteria; order Xanthomonadales; family Rhodanobacteraceae; genus Dokdonella_A. The sequence goes on from JBDTYM010000085.1 coordinate 3,214, forward strand.
GATCGAGGTCGGCATTCCATTCCTCGCCAACCTGCCGCGCGACGTCGACGTCTTCGTGCAGCCGCTGCTCGCGATGACGGTCGACGGCAGCCCGCTGCGCATGGAAGGCCAGACCAAGCCGTTCGCCGACAGTCTCGAATCGACGATCGACTTTCATCTCGACCGGCTCGATCTGCCGCGCTATCTCGGCTACGTGCCGGTCGAGTTGCCGATCGCCATTCCGCGCGGGCTGCTGTCCGGTGAGTTGCGCTTGCGCTTCGTGCAGGACAAGGCCGCGGCGCAGCTCGGCCTCGGCGGCACGCTCGCGCTCGACGACTTCGCGCTGACCGCGCGCGACGCGACGCCGATCGCCGAAATCGGCCACGCCAGCGCCACCTTGGGTGACGTGCAGCCGCTGGCTGGGCGTTACGGGTTCGGCGGCATGCGGCTCGAACGCGCCGCCTTGCGCTACGTGCGGAAAGCCAACGGGCGCAGCAATCTCGACGTCTTCGGCAGCGCCGACAAGCCGGCACAGGACAAGGCGCCCGCCAGCGAAGTCTCGATCGCAAAGCTCGATCTCGTCGCCGGCCGCTTCGACTATGTCGACGAAAGCCTCGGCGATCCGGCGGCAATGATCACGATTGAAGACATCGCTGGATCGTTGAGCGGCCTCGACACACGCAGCGGCCCGGCCGCCGCGGTCGACGTCAAGGCCGTGCACAACGGCGGCCAGCTGGCGACGACCGGCAAGCTCGATGTGGCGGCCAGCCACTACGCCGGCACCCTCAACGCGAAAGACGTGGGCCTGCCGCCGCTGCAACCCTTTGTGCGCGCGAGCGGTACCCGCGCGGTGATTCAGCAAGGCCGCTTCGCTAGCACAGGCACCTTCTTCGCCGACTGGAAAGAGGCGTTCAACCTGCATATCGAACCGGCCACGGCGACGCTGAGCGATGTCGCGATCGGCCTCGAAGGCGGCAAGGGTTCGTTGATCGCGTGGAGCGCCCTCGATCTGGCACTGACGCACTTCGACCTGGCCGCGCGCGAAGCGCAGCATGGCGACGTGAGCTTGCGTGGACTCCGCCTCAACGCGCAGCGCGGCCGCGACGGCCGCTTCGATCTGGCGAACCTCGCCGGCAGCGGCGCGGCCACGAGCAAGGCGGTCGCGGCGTCGCCCGCATGGCATTGGAGCATCGCGCGCCTTGCCTTCGATGATGCAGCGGTGAATCTCAAGGATCTGACGACGCCCAAGCCCATCGAGGTCGCGGTCAAGTCGATCCAGGGTGAAGTGAGCGGTCTTTCGGAGGACTTGAAGCCGCCGCTCAAACTCCTGCTCGGCGCCGCAATCGGCAAGGGCAAGCTCGACGTCAAAGGCACCATCAAACCGGCATCACTCGATGCCGACCTGCGCATCAGGACGAGTGAACTCGATATCGCCGGCCTGGCCGCGTATGCCGACATGCCCCTCAACATGCGCGTGCTGTCGGCCCGGCTGAGCGCCGACGGCGCGCTGCGTTACGTTGACGGCCGCACGCCGAAGCTCGCCTGGCGCGGCCGCGTTGCGCTCGGCCGCGTGCGTGTGCAGGACAAGCTGACCAACGAGGAGTTCGTGCGTTTCCGTTTGCTCGACGTTGGCGCAATCGAGTACACGCAGGACGCGGGCCCGATGCGCCTGAAACTCGGCGATACCGCGCTGAGCGATTTCTACGCGCGCGTCATCATGAGCGCGGACGGACGACTCAATGTTTCGGGCATCACCAGCTCGAGCACGACGGCATCAGCTCCGCCGGGACAGGAACCGACCACGGCTGCCACCCCGCCGACGATGCCGCCGCGCGAGACAAACGCGACCGCTGCTCCCGCCGCCTCCATCGACGTCGGTCAGGTCACGCTGACGGGCGGGCAACTGAATTACACCGACCTGTTCATCCAGCCGAGCTACAGCGCGAACATCACGCAGTTCAGCGGCAAGATCGGCGCGTTCGGCAGTGGTGGCGGCGAGCCTGCCGACGTGACTGTGCAAGGCCAGCTCGACGACAACGCGCGCGTCGACATCGACGGCCGCATCAATCCACTGGCTGCAGTCGCCTATGTCGACATCAAGGGCAAGGCCAACGGGGTCGAGCTGACGCACCTGTCCGCGTATTCGAGCAAATACACCGGCTATCCGATCGTCAAGGGCCGGCTCAATGCCGACGTCAGCTATCTGCTCGACCACGGCCAGCTGAAAGCCGAAAACCATATCAACATCGACCAGCTCACGTTCGGTGACCGCATCGAGAGCCCCGGCGTCAGCCATCTGCCGGTCAAGCTCGCGGTCGCCCTGCTGAAGGATTCGAACGGTGTCATCGACGTCAACGTACCCGTATCCGGCTCTCTCGACGATCCGCAGTTCAGTCTCGGCGGCGTGATCTGGCGCGCCTTCGGCGGCCTGATCGCGAAGGCAGCGACGGCACCGTTCCGTCTGCTCGCCTCGGCATTCAAGGGCGGGGGCGAGGCGCAGGAACTCAGTTACGTCGAGTTCGCACCGGGCTCCGCCGTCCTCGACGGGGCGGCGAAAGATCGGTTGACGCGGATCGTCACCGCGATGAACGAACGCCCGTCGGTGAACCTCGACATCATCGGCCGTGTCGATCCGGCGCAGGACGAGGACGGCCTGCGCAAGGTCATGGTCGACGAACTGATCGAGCGCGGGCGCCGCGACGATCTCGGCGACAAGGCCGGCGCTGCAGATGAGCTGCCACCACCGACGCCCGAAGACACCGAACGCTATCTCGAGCGCGCCTACAAGCAGGCCGACTTTCCGAAGGATCGCAACCTGATCGGCCTGACCAAGGCGCAGCCGGCCGAAGACATGCGCAAGCTGCTGGAGGCCCATATGCGAGTCGACGATATCGCGCTGCATCAGCTCGCCGACCGCCGTGCGAGCGTCGTGCGCGCCTTCCTCAGCGGCAAGACCGACGACAAGCGGTTATTCCTTGCCGCACCGAAATACGATGCCGAGGGCATCGACGACCACGGCAAGACGACGCGCGCGGAATTCGGCCTGCATTGAGCAGCCCGCGCGCGGGCTGCGTTCAGTTGTCCGGGCCGAGCAGCTCGATTGCCATCACCAGTGCATCCTCGCGCCCTTTCTTCGCCGGGTAGTAGTTCGGACGTCGGCCGAATTCGTTGAAGCCGATCGATTCATACAGCGCGATCGCGTGCGGATTCGACGGCCGCACTTCGAGAAAGACACGCTCGGCGCGATGCCAGCGCGCAAGGTCGAGCAGGCGCTTGACGATGCGCCGACCGAGTCCGGTGCCATGTTCGGCCGGAGCGACGCAGACATTGAGGATGTGCGCCTCGCGCGCGCCGGTCGACAGCACGCCGTAGCCAATCACCGCACCAGTGCGCATGAGCACGATGCATTCGTAGCCGGCACGCAGGCAATCGTTGAAGATCGCACGACTCCACGGAAACGCGTACGCAGCTGCCTCGATGGCGGCGACCTCGTCGAGATCGTCGGAACGCATGCGGCGAAAATCGGACGGCGATGGCTTGAGGATCGCGACCACGTTCATCTCACTCTTCGCCTAGCTCATCCACACGGTGTCCGGCATCGCTCTAGATGCCCGGCTTGTTCGCAAGTTCCCGCACCAACCGCTTCAGTTCACTCCATAACGCGCGCTTCCCCTTCACATCGCGCGCGAGCAGCGCGAGCTCATCGGTCACCACCCAGCCGATCTCGCGCTGACGCTGTGCCGGCAGCACAGCGCCGACCTTGCGTGCGAGCGCATCGCCGAAAAGAACGAGGCCGCTTGCGATGGCGATTCCCGCTGCGTCGGCCGCGGCGGCCTCGGCGGCTTCAATGCGCGCGAACTTCAGCGCGCGCACGACATCCGCGGCTAGCGCACGGGCACGCGCCGATGGGGCTTCCGTCAGCAGCAGCACTCGGGCCGTCGGCGCCTGCATCGACGTAGCGCTGGACGAAGCCGCCTGCGACTGTGTCGGTTCCGGCTGCGCTGCCGCTCTACCGGGCTGCGCGCGCGGCAGATACACGTCGATACCCATTTCAGCCAGGCGCGCCCGGCTTGCCTCATCCAGCATGTACACCACCTGCACGCTTGCGCAGATCCACGTAGAACTGCGCAAAAATGTCGTCGAGCGCGGCTCCGTATGCATCGACCGTGGACTTCAGGTCGTTGCCTTCGGCCGGTTTCTCGGCTCGATAATACTCATCCAGCAGCGGCGTGCCATTGAGGGCGTCGGCGCGCAACTTCAGTCCAACTACCGCAAGATGTCCGCCATCCGCCGTCGGTACGCGATCGAAGCGCAGGATGATGCCGATCACGCGGATCGCCGGCTGGCTGGCCGGCAGTTCATCGGTGACCTGCGCGGCAGTATGCGCATTGCGCAGCTGTTCGATCAGGCGCCGCTGCAGGAAACGCGTCGGCGGATCGGTCCACAGTTGATAGTGGTACTGGCGCAACTGCTGCGCATCGGCATCCAGCGCATAGATCAGCGCCTGATCCGCGTACAGACCATCCGCATTGAACGCCTCGATCACCAGAGGATCGTGAAACAGCGGCGTCGACAACGGCTCCAACGGCTGCGGTCGCGGCAACCGGTAGTAGGTGAAATCCGGCACCGTCGGCGCGCTGCAGGCCGCCAGCGCGAACAGGAGCAGCAGGGTCAGCCAACACCATCTCATTGTGGCTCATCCTCCAGCTTGTCGGCCTTCGGCGCGATGATCAGCCGGTTCGGATGCTTGCGGATCTCCCGACTGAATTCGTCGATGTAGCGGCTCGACGATTCCAGATGATGCGTGATCACGTCCATGCGGCTCGAAAGGGCTTCGAGCACGCTACTGAGGTCCTGTACCGAGCGGCGCACGTCGGGGCGATTGTCCTTCGCCATGCCGGCGATATCACCGAGCGCGTGGTCGAGCGTCTCGCGCGTCTTGCGCAATTCGCCGCTGAGCTTGCTGACCTCGCCCAGCGTGTTGGCAATCGCGGCACGGTTTTCCGGCTTCAATACGTCGTTGAGGGAGTCGGAGGCGCGGTTCACGCGTTCGAGCAGCGCGCGCGTCTGGTCGAGGATCATCGGTGCGCGCTGGTCGATTGCGCCGGTGATCGATTCGACGCGCGTCGACAAGGTCTGGATCAGCGGCGAGATCTGCGTTCGCGTCAGCTCGCTGATCTGGCCGGCGAGTTCGTTCATTGCTGCGAAGATGTTGCCGCCCTCCTCGCCCTTGAGTTCGCCGCCGGGCGCGAGCATGTCGCGACTCGCTCCTTCGCGGATGCCGATCGAGACATCGGCGAGCAGGCCGCTCGACTGCAGGCGCGCCGGACTGTCCTTCGGAATCGGCCAGTCGCGACGCACGCCGAGATCCACCTTGTAGCGCGTGCCCTCGGCCGTCCGCTCCGGCGTCACGCTGCCGACCTGGCCGATGCGATAACCCTGGTAGAACACCGGCGCGCCATAGCGCAGACCGGTCACGTCGCGATAACGCACCACGTAATCGCTGGTCGCAACGCCGCGGCCGGTGATCAGCGCGAGGCCGACCAGCAATAGCGCCAGTGCCGCCACGACGACGGCCCCGACCAGCACGTAGTTGATGGTGTCGCGTCTCAATGGATTACCCCTGCGCCGACTTTATCAGGCTTCCTCTTCGGTGAGACGTTTCAGATACGCGTCCGCGTCGACATGCACCTCGCGCGGACGCCGGTTCAGCAGGTCCTGGATGCGCTCGTTGTCGGCCGCGCGCACCGCCGCGACCGTTCCGGTCATGAGGATCTCGCCAGCGTCCAGCACGGTGATCGTATCGGCGATCTTGAACGCGCTTTCGAGCTCGTGGGTGACCACGACGATCGTCATGCGCAGCGCATCGCGCAGGCGCAAGATCAGTTCGTCGAGCTCGGCCGAGACGACCGGATCGAGTCCGGCCGAAGGCTCGTCGAAGAACAGCAGGCGCGGGTCCATCACGATCGCCCGCGCCAGCGCGGCGCGCTTCACCATACCGCCGGACAGCTGGCTTGGCATCAGGTCCTGGAATCCGCCGAGGTTGACGACCTCGAGCTTGAGCCGGCTCATGATGCGGATCGTCGATTCATCGAGCCGGGTGTGCTCGCGCAGCGGCAGCGCAACGTTCTCGCCTACCGTCAGCGACGTCAGCAGCGCGCCACCCTGGAACGACACGCCGATGCGCTTGCGCAGATCCAGCAGCTCGCGCTCGCTGGCGACTCCCATATCCAGGCCGAACAGCTTCACGCTGCCGCTCAGCGGTCGTTGCAGGCCGAGCAAATGACGCAAAAGGGTACTTTTACCGGAGCCCGAGCCGCCCATGATCACGCGGATCTCGCCCGCGTGCACATTGAAGTCGATGCCGTGCAGCACGCGCCGACGGCCGTACCAGGCTTCGAGCTGCTCGACTTCAATGAGAGTGGGCGCGGCGTTCATAAGTCGAAGATTGCTGCCCCATCGACGGGAGAAATTGCACCGGTCGCGTTCACTGACCGCATACGCGAATTGAACTGACCATCATGCATGCATCCCATCGTCTATTTCACGTCATGCCGGCGATATTGGGGAGTGCGTCGGGCTTGCTCATCGATTGAGAAAGAAACTGAACACCATATCGGTGACGATGATCCAGCAGATCGACAGCACAACCGAACGCGTCGTCGCGCGGCCGACGCCTTCGGCGCCGCCGGAGACCGAGAATCCGGTGCTGACGCCGATCAGCGTGATCAGCACGGCGAATACGACGCTCTTGGCAAGCCCTTGCCAGAGATCGCCCGGCGACAGCAGGGACATCGTCTGCAAAAGGTACGCGATCGGCGTCACATTCAGCGCCGGCGCGCTGTACAGCGCCGCGCCGAAGATGGCCACCGCGTTTGCCACGATCGTCAGCGCAGGCAGCATGACCAGCATCGCGATCAGCGCCGGCGCGACCAGGTATCGGACCGGCTCGATGCCGATCACGGCGAGCGCGTCGACTTCCTGCGATACCGACATCGAGCCGATGCGCGCGGCCAGCGCCGAACCCGAGCGGCCGGCGACGAGGATCGCGGTGATCAAAGCGCCGAATTCGCGCGTGACCGACTTCGCCACCGCGACGACGACCTGCGACTGCGCACCGAATTCGGACAGCGAGGCGATGAACTGGATGCCGAGCATCAGACCGACGGTGAAACCGAGCAGCGCGACGATCGGCAGCGCATCGGCGCCGATCTCGCGCATCTGGCGCACGACCGGCGCCAGCCGCACCGGCTGGCCGACGCGCCAGCCGACGAACAGGTAGTACACCGCTTCCAGCAACAGCATCGCCGCGTAGCCGATGCCGGACAGCGTGCCGATGGTGGCACGCCCCACGGTCGCGAGCGGGCGCGTCAGCGCGTTCACGCGGCGGCGATCACCGCGTCGGCGCTCGGCACCAGCAGGAACACGCGATCGAGTCGCGCGAGCTCCAGCACTGCACGCACGGCGTCGCTGACGGCGACCAGCACGAAGCGGCTGCCGTGCGCACGCGCGCTCTGAAAACCCTCGACCAGGGCCGCGATGCCGGACGAATCGATGTAGCTGACGTCGGACAGGTCGACACCGACCGTCGTGTTGCCGGCAAGTGCATCGAGCACGGCACGGCGCACCTGCGCCGACCAGGACAGATCGACCTCGCCGCTGAGGCGGACCAGGATGTAGCCATCGTGCTGTTCGCTGGCGACGGCGTTGGAGCTGACATTGACACTCATGCTTCGTTGGCCTCGGGATTGCCGATGGGATCGATGCGCTTGCGCAAGATCAGGCGATTGCCCTGCCCCTTGCGCGCGGGCTCGACATGCCAGTCGTCCATGACCTCATCGATCAGGGCGACGCCGAAACCGCCACTGCGACATTCGCCGAGCGGTTTCGGCTTGATCTTGCCGGGGTCGACGCAGGGTGCCGCGTCGGTCAGTTCGAAACTCAACATCGGGCCGCTGCGCAGGATGCGCAAGCCGATGTCGCCGCTCCTTTGCGGGCCGTAGGCGTGGCGAATGATGTTGGCGCAGGCCTCGTCGACCGCCAGCACCAGGCGATCCCTCAATTCGGGCTCGACGCCGACCGCGTCGAGCGTGCGCCGGATCTCCGCGCGCACGCCGCGCAATTCCTCCGCCGCGGCCGGAACCTGGTGATCGAGCAGAATTTCCGGCGCGTCCGCGCGCGGCGCCTCGACGATCAGCAGCGTGGTGTCGTCGACCAGGCGCAATTGCTTGAGCTCGGTCAGCAGGCCGCGCAGGCGCACTTCAGCCGCACCGCTCGCGTGTCGTGCAATCAGATCGCGCACGCCGGCGTTGCCGATTGGGCGTCCGGCCGCGTCGCGCACGTCGGTTGCGCCGTCGGAGAATGCGTACAAGGTGCCGCCGTCGAGCTCGATGGCGTGTTCCTCGAAGGCAACGCCAGGCAGGATGCCGAGTGGCGGCCCGCCGGAGAGGTAGTCGGTGAACACCCCGGCGCGATGCACGATGACCGGCGGAAAGCCGGCGCCGGCGAACCGCACGCGGCACGCGGCACGGTCGCAATAGCCGACCACGGCACAGACGAAGCGGCCGTCCTGCGTGGTTTCGCACAGTTCTTCGTTCGCGCGCGCCAGCCAGGCCGCCGGCGCGATGCCATCCTTGCCGGCCCAGCGCAACAGGCTCGCCGCGCGCACCATCAGCAATGCCGCATCGAGGCCCTTGCCGGAGATGTCGCCAATGACGAAGCCGATGCGGCCGTCGGCGAGTTCGAAATAGTCGTAGAAGTCGCCCGAGATTTCGTGCGCGGGCCGGTTCACGCCGACCACCGGGAAGCCGTCGCGGCGGCGCTTGGGCAATAGCGATTTCTGCAGGCGTCGGGCAAGGTCGAACTCGCGCCGCAGGCGTTGCTGCTCGATCAGGTCTCCGGCCATGCGTGCGCTGTTGATCGCCAGCGCGGCCGGTGCGGCGATCAGTTCGAGCAGCTCGGCGTCGGCGGACGACAGCGCGAGGCCGTCACGACGATTGACGATCTCGAGCGCGCCGATCGGCCCATGCGCGGTGCGCAGCGGCACGCAGATCAGACTCTTGGTGACGAAGCCGCTGACGTCGTCGGCTGCGCGCCATACGCGCGTATCGGTGGAGGCGTCGGCGACGATTTGCGTCGTGTTGTCGGCGACGGCGCGGCCGACCACGCCTTGCCCGAGCGCAAGGCGCGCGCCGGTGATGTCGACCGGGCCGATGCATAGGCGGCATTCGAGCACGTTCGTCGCCGGGTCGAGCAGGAACAGGGTGGCGCCCTCCACCTGCATGAAGTCGACCACGCGCGTGACCAGTTCAGGCAGGGTCTTGCGCAGGTCGAGCGACACCGCCAAGGCCTGCGACAGCTCGGCGAGAAACGCCAGCGTCGTCATCTCGCGCGCCGGCGGCGCGGACGCTTGCGGCAGCGCGATGCGCGCAGCTTTCATGGCGGCGGCTCGCCTCTGCTGCCGCTGCGCTGCGCACGCCGGCTGCTGCGCTTCTGGCGCAGCCCCCAGAGTGTCATGACCGGGCCGGACAACACGTACAGCGCGGCGATCGCGAGCATCACGCGTGGCGTGTCGACCGCCAGCGCGACCAGGATCAGCATCGCGATCGGAATCCAGATAAACGGCACGCGGTCCGACTTCGGCCCCGCCTTGAAACTGAAGTAGCGAAAGCGGCTGACCATCAGCAGACCGGCGACGATGGCGACGACCGGCGTCACAAAATCCATGTCGCTCGCGCTGAGGCCGAACAGGCCCTTGTCCTCGGTCGCCCACACGAAGGCCATGCACAACCCGGCAGCGGCCGGGCTCGCCAGCCCCTGGAAATAGCGTTTGTCGGCGACCCCGACCTGGGTATTGAAGCGTGCCAGCCGCAATGCCGCGCAGGCGGCGTAGATGAAAGCTGCCGCCCAGCCGAGCTTGCCCCAGCCCGAGCCGTAGGCCTTCAACGCGGACAGCGACCACGTATAGAGCACCAGCGCCGGCGCGAGGCCGAAGCTGACCAGATCCGAAAGCGAGTCGTATTGCACGCCGAATTCGCTTTGCGTGCCGGTCAGGCGCGCCACGCGGCCGTCGAGACCGTCGAGCACGCCCGCGACGAGCACCGCGACCGCCGCTTCCGTATAGCGTCCGCCGATCGCGGCCACAATCGCGTAGAACCCGGCGAACATGGCCGCCGTGGTGAACAGGTTTGGCAGCAGGTAGATTCCGCGTCGCGGCCGGCGCGGGCCGGCCTGAGTGTCGTCCATACCGATCAGCGGCCACATGGGGGGCGATGTGAATGAGTGTACCGTGATCCGCATTTTTACGCGTTCTCGCTTGTGTCGCCGGCCGACTGGTGTTATCCAGTCGCCCCATCCGGCGTCACCTCGAGCGCCGCCACCGACTGAAGGTCCGTCGATGAAACGCACCTGGCTCCTGCTCGTCCTCCTGGCCACCGGCCTGCCTGCCGCCGCGACGGACATGTATTCGTGGACCGACGCGAATGGCGTCAAGCATTTTTCCGACTCTCCCCCGCCAGCGAATGTGCTCAAGGCGAAGAAGCTCAAGGTCAAGGGCGGTGTCACCAGCGCCGCCGATGCCGCTGCGGCCGATGCGCCCGCGGCAAAGGATTCCGGCCCTGCACTGGCTGCCGCGGCCGGCTATGCCGCGGACGATATCAAGCGTAATTGCGATATCGCGAAGAAGAACCTCGTTTCGCTGGACGCGGCAAAACTGCAGCTCGATGCCGACGGAAATCCGGTCGATGCGGACGCGGCGAAGAGCCACCAGGCGCAACTGGACAAGACCAACCAGCAGATCAAGCTGTTCTGCTCGAAGAGCTGAGTCGGCTCCGGCGCACCCAGCGCGCACGGCTCATTCCCGCCTATCACCTGCGGCGCGCTCGATGGCGCATGGCTGCGCTGCACGCGACTGCTACCTGACTGCTAATATTGGCGGTTTCGCGTCCCTATCCGGAATCCCATGCGCCTCTCCCGTTTCCACCTGGCCACCGTCAAGGAAGTCCCCGCCGACGCTGAAATCACCAGCCATCGCCTGATGCTGCGTAGCGGGATGATCCGCAAGCTCGCGGCGGGTATCTACACCTGGTCGCCACTGGGCCTGCGCGTGCTCGGCAAGGTCGGCAATATCGTGCGCGAGGAAATGAATCGCGCCGGAGCCCTCGAACTCCTGATGCCGTCGATCCAGCCGAAGGAACTGTGGGAAGAAACCGGCCGTTGGGAGAAATTCGGCGGCCAGCTGCTGAAGATCAAAGACCGCAAGGAAGCTGCCTACTGCTATGGACCCACGCACGAGGAAGTCATTACCGATTACGCGCGCAACGAGCTGAAGAGCTACAAGCAGTTGCCGCTGAATTTCTATCAGATCCAGACGAAATTCCGCGACGAGATCAGGCCTCGCTTCGGTGTCATGCGCGCGCGCGAATTCCTGATGAAGGATGCGTATTCGTTCCATCTGACGCAGGAATGCCTGGCGCGTGAATACCAGTCGATGTACGAGACCTACGGCCGCATTTTCACGCGACTCGGCCTCGCATTCCGCGCCGTGCAGGCCGACACCGGCGCGATTGGCGGTAATGCGAGCCACGAGTTCCAGGTATTGGCCGATTCCGGAGAGGACGCGATCGCATTCTCGACCGGCTCGGATTATGCCGCGAACGTGGAAATGGCCGAAGCGCTGGCGCCGGCAATCGCGCGTCCGCTGGCTGCGACAGCACTTGAACGAATCGCCACACCGACGCAGAAAACCATTGACGAGGTCTCGACCTTCCTCGGCGTGACGCCCGCGCAATGCATCAAGACCATTCTGTTGCGCGGTAGCGATGGCTTGGTCGCACTGTGTCTGCGCGGTGATCATGAAATCAACGAAGTGAAGGCGGCCAAGCTGGCGGAATTGCCCGGGGAATCCGTTTTGGCCGATGAAGCCGAAATCCTGCGCGCAACCGGCACTCGTCCCGGCTTCATCGGTCCGGTCGGATTACCCGATTCGATACCCGTCATCCTCGATCGCAGCGCCGCCGTGATGGCCGATTTCATTTGCGGTGGCAATCTGGATGGCACGCATTACCGCGGGGCGAACTGGGAACGCGACGCGCGCTTCACGCGTATTGCGGATATCCGCAAGGTGGTTGCCGGCGACCCCGCGGCGGACGGCAGCGGCCCTCTGAAGATCGCGCGCGGCATCGAGGTCGGTCACGTATTCCAGCTCGGCAGCAAGTACGCCGAAGCGATGGGCGCCACCGTTCTGGACGACACCGGGAAGGCGCAGGTGATGCAGATGGGCTGCTACGGCATCGGCGTCAGCCGCATCGTCGCGGCGGCAATCGAGCAGAACCACGACGAATCCGGCATCGTCTGGCCGGAAGCGATGGCACCCTGGCGCATCGCGCTCTGTCCGATCAATGCGGCGCAGAATGCGCAGGTGCGCGATGAAGCATCGAAACTTTACGATGAATTCGCCGCACGTGGCGTCGAGGTGCTGCTCGACGACCGCGGCCTGCGTCCGGGTCCCATGTTATCGGATATCGAATTGATCGGAATTCCGCATCGCGTTGTTATCAGCGAACGCGGCCTGGCCGCCGGCAACTTTGAATATCGCAATCGCCGCGAAAGCGAGAATCGTTCGCTCGATCGTGCGCAATTGTTGAATCTGTTCAGCTGATGACGACTAATCTCCGCATGCCGGCTAAACGTTCGCCGGTCATTCGTAGCTTTTTGCGCATTGCGCCGGTTAAACTGCTCCGTCCGCGGCGCCTGTGCAAATCGGCACTGCCGCTTTTTCGACCCGGATGATTACGATTATCTGGTTTTCACAACGCTGGATGACCGACGGCCCGACAGCGTACACAGCGGTTTAATCCATTCGATAATCAAGAGGTGAACAAAGCATGGCGATTGATCTCAAGTCCCTGAACCACAACCAGCTTGCCGATCTGATCGAACGCGCGCGCGCGCGCCAGGACGAGCTGGTCAAGGAAAAAGCCTCGAAACTGCGCGAGAAGATCAACGCGCTGGTGAAGGCCGAGGGATTCGGGCTTGACGAAGTGTTCGGTCGCGCCGGCAGTGGCCGCGGCAAGGCGCGCGGCAAGGTGAAGCCGAAGTATCGCAACCCGGCCGACCCAAGCGCGACCTGGAGCGGTCGCGGCAAGCGCCCCCGTTGGTTCAGTGCCGCGCTCGCGGCAGGCAAGAAAGAGA
>JBDTYM010000086.1:0-16231 GCA_040005635.1 Dokdonella sp.
GAACGCATCAAGTTCTCGGCCGTGCTGATCTTCATGGTGATCTGGTTCACCTTCAGCTATCTGCCGGTCGCGCACATGGTCTGGTTCTGGCCGGGACCGGACGCGTATACCGATGCCTCGAAAGTCGATGGCCTCAACGCGACCGCGGGCTACATCTGGCAGATGGGCGCACTCGATTTCGCCGGTGGCACCGTGGTGCACATCAATGCCGGCGTTGCCGGCCTGATCGGCGCCTTCATGGTCGGCAAGCGCCTCGGCTACGGCAAGGAAGCTCTGCGCCCACACAGCCTGACCATGACGATGATCGGTGCTTCTCTGCTGTGGTTCGGCTGGTTCGGCTTCAACGCCGGCTCGGCGCTCGAAGCGAACGCGACGGCCTCGCTGGCCTTCCTCAACACGTATCTTGCGACCGCCTGCGCGGTGCTGTCGTGGACGTTCGCCGAATGGATCATCAAGGGCAAGCCGTCGATGCTCGGCGCCGCCTCCGGCGCGGTCGCGGGCCTCGTCGCAATCACCCCGGCCGCCGGCAACGTCGGGGTGCCCGGCGCATTCGCGATCGGCCTGCTCGCCGGCGTGATCTGCCTGTGGGGCGTCACCGGCCTCAAGAAGCTGCTCAAGGCCGACGATTCGCTCGACGTGTTCGGCGTGCATGCGATCGGCGGCATCAGCGGTGCGTTGCTCACGGGCATCTTCAACTCGCCCGACCTCGGCGGCCCCGGCTCGGTGCAGGATTGGGTCAAGGTGACCAGCGGCTACCCGGGCATCGCCGCACAGCTGTTGATCCAGGCCAAGGCCGTCGGCATCACGGTTGTCTGGACAGCGATCGTCGCGTTCATTGCGTACAAGATCGCCGACCTGATCGTCGGATTGCGCGTCACCGAAGAGCAGGAGCGCGAGGGTCTCGACATCGCCTCGCATGGCGAGTCCGCTTACGACTATTGAGCCAACGCAGGCGGGTGCGCACGTCGCACCCGCCTCGTTGTCAGCCGGAAATCACGAGGACGCCCCCGTCGAAGGCGGCAATGCGCCAGCCGGGCCGCAGCGGTTTGCTAAGCTAGAACGTCGCGTTGGCGCAGGGGCGTCGGCGCACTACGCGGCGACGTTCCGCCTTCGGCATGGCCACGACCTCGACACAGCCTCCTGCAAAGCCCGCGCCGCCCGGCCATCGCCTGCATGGCCTTGCGCCAAGCGTGGTGAGGATGCTGGTCGAAGCGAATCGTCTGATTGAACGGCGTGACTACGCCGGCGCAGAGCGTGTGCTGAATGGCGCGCGCGTGCTGGCCGCGGCGCATCCGGAAACGCTGCGACTGGACGGCCTCTTGCAGCATCGCCAAGGCCGGCTCGCCGAGGCCGCAGACTTCTATCGGCGTGCGCTCGCTACGCGTCCAGACGATGCTCAACTGCTCGGCGAGTTGGGTGAGCTGCTCACCGATCGCGGCGACATCGAGGCTGCGCTCGATCTACTGCGTCGTGCGTGCGAATGCGCGCCCACCGACACCAGCGCCTGGATGCGTCTGGGCTTGCTGCTGGACCGGCGCGCGATGCATGCGGAAGCGCTTGCGAGCGGACTTCGCATAGTGGAACGGGATCCGCGACATTCCGGCGGTCGGCTGCTGGTCGCGCGCAACTTGCAGGCCCTCGGCCACATCGACCAGGCCGCCACCGAATACCGTCACCTGATCGCACTTGGCGGCGAACGCGCCTACCAGGCATGGTTCAGCCTGGTCGACCTCAAGACGGTGCGCCTCGAGCAGGGCGAGGTCGCGGCGCTCGAACGGCTGCATGCGAGCGCAGGCCTGTCCGACGCTGCGCGCGCGCCGCTCGGATTCGCACTCGGCAGGGTGTATGAAGATGCCGAGCGCTACGTCGATGCTTTCGCCACCTTGGCGCGCGCGAATGCGCTCGTGCGTCGCGGCATCCAGTGGGACAGCGCGGCCTCCAGTCGCGAGATAGACGGCATCAAGACGGCATTCTCCGGATCCATCGCTCAGGCGCCGCCAGAACTCGGCGAGGAGACGCTCTTCATCGTCGGCATGCCGCGCTCCGGCACCACCTTGATCGAGCAAATCCTCGCGGTACATCCCGATATCGAAGGCGCCAGCGAACTGCCGGATCTCCCGGCCACGATTGCCGCCGAATCCGCGCGCCGCGGCATGCCGTTCGCGACGTGGGCGGTGCTCGCCAGCTCAGGCGACTGGGAGCGACTGGGGCGCGAATACCTCGCTCGGACCGCGCGCTGGCGCAAGCATCGCCCGCGTTCGACCGACAAGCTGCCGGGCAACTGGCTCCTGCTCGGCGCGGTCCGCGCGATGTTGCCGAGTGCGAAGATCATCGACTGCCGGCGCGATGCGCTGGAAACGTGCTGGTCCTGCTACAAGCAATTGTTCGCGCCGGGCCTGGTCCGCTATGCCTACGACCTCGGTGAACTCGGTGCGCAGTGGCAAAACTATGCGCGGCTGTCGCAATTCTGGGCCGACCGCAATCCGCTGCATTTGCGCGTGCAGGACTACGAAGCCTTGCTCGCGGCGCCGGCGCAGGAAATCCGCGCGTTGGTCGAGTTCTGCGGCCTCGCGTTCGATGAAGCGTTTCTGCGCTTCCACGAAGCCAGGCGAGGCGTGCGCTCAGCGAGCGCCGGGCAAGTGCGGCAGCCGCTGCGGAGCGATACGTCGCGTGCCGCGCACTATGCCCAGCTGCTCGATCCACTTCGTATGGCGCTGCGGAAGAACCACTGACGGTCGGACCTCTCGCTCCTGCCCGCCGTCGTCGCACAAGCACCAAGGCAGGGAGCGGCGCAATCGCCGCTCCCTGCCTTGCAACATCCACTCGAAGTAGCGCGCCAGGTCCGCCGTCACAAGCTCATGCGGACCTCATCAATGGGTTCGAATCGATCAGCTCTTGGACTTCAGTCCACTTGCATCGACTTTCTTGACGCCCTTGATGCTTTCGGTGGCGGCGACCGCCTTCTTGACAGCGATATCGGTCGCCAGCACGCCGGTCAGCGTGACCATGCCATCGACCGTCTTGACACTGATCTCGGTGCTCTTGACGCCATCCGTTGTCGCCAATTCACTCTTCACCTTGGTCGTGATCCAGGTGTCCGTCACCGGCTGGTCGGACTTCATGGCCGTCTCGCCGTTCGGCGTGTCGGCCGGACCGGCTGCTTGTGCGACCACGGCGCCACCCAGGGTAGCCGCCAGCGCAACGGTCGATATCACGAGCTTTGAAATCTTCATGGAGTTCTCCTTTATTGGGACAGCGCGCCCTATCGTCGGCGCGGCGCTGCGATGCGCGTTGCCACCGTAAGCGGCCGTCACACGCTGCTGCGTGAACAATGGAAATTTTACGCAGTGCTTCATTCAGGAACCGGTCTGGCCGGCCGCCACGAGCCGCCGCGGCGACGCGGCGCCAGTACGCCGGCGTATGCCAATCCTTTCGCGGAGCGCTGCACAAGTTCGTTGCCGATCGACCCCGGGCCTGTTTACCGGGCTGCAACAAAGGAATAAATTCGGCTGTCCGTGCACGGGTCCTCCCGGATCCGGTCGACTCCGTTCGGCATGTCGAATGCCCGCGGCGGAATAGGGTGCAGTCAGCGGTGGATCGCGGTGTCGCGCGGATGCGCGGCACGGGCGCTCCGCGTCCTGCGAATTACTGGTCTGTCCTAATGGTGGGGAATTCATGCGCAAACCAATTACAACGGCAATCCTGGCCGCGCTGGTCGGTGCCGGTGGCGTTTTCGCGCCGTCGGCTCCGCTGACAGCGACTCCGGCAAAGGCTAATGCCTACAAGAAAGTCATCGCGGCGAAGGGTGTGTTCGCGCCGAACCAGAGTGGCGCGCAGCTGCTCGAAGACTATGGCAGCTTCGCGCTGTACAGGGTCGACAGCGCAACGATCGCTGCCGCGCAAAACGCTGCACAGTCCGTTGACGTCGACACTGAAGCCGACCTGCTGCAGTTCACCGCACATCCGTTCGATACCCAGCACGATACGTTGAGCGCGCCAGCACCGTTCTCGCTGCAGGTACCCGCTGGCGACTCGCTGCAGATCGTGCAGTTCGTCGGTCCGATCAAGCAGGAATGGCTGGACGCACTGTCGGCGCGCGGCATCAAGCCGGTCCAGTACGTGGCGAGCAATGGCTACATCGTGTGGGCCGATCAGGCCGCGCAGGCGCGCCTTCAGAACCTGCGCACGTCAGCGCCCTGGCTGCAGTACAACGCGCCGTTCTATGGATTCCTCAAGGTGGATCCGCGTCTGGGCGACCGCCTGAGCGCGAATCCGACGTCGAGCGACGAGGTCGACGTCGTCGTACAGGTGTACGCGCACACGGGCGTCGAGGCGACGAAGCAGTTCGTCATCGGCAAAGGCTTGGTTCCGACGCAACAGCAGGCGCCGGTCGGCAACGGTGTCGTCGACTATCGGTGGACGCCGGTTCTGAAGTTCGAAAACCTCAAGCTGCGCGTGCGTCTCGCCGATGTCGCCGCGATCGCGGAACGCCCCGACGTCACCTTCGTCGGCGAAAACCTGCCGCGCAAGCTGATGGATGAAAAACAGAGCCTGATCATGAGCGGCAATTTCGCGCCCGGGCCGACGTCTCCGAGCTATCTGCAGTTCCTGCTCGATCGCGGCTTCAGCCAGACCGCCGCCGACTATCCGATCGTGGACGTCACTGACAGCACGATCGATGAAGGCGGCAGCGGCGTCACCGTGTTGAACACGATCGATCCGTACCTGCATGTGCAAGGCGATATCACGAAAGCCGTCCGCGTCGCCTATTTCAACAACTGCTCGTCGATGGCTGATAGCTCGGTCGGCTCCTTCGATGGACACGGTTCGCTCAACGCCGGCATCGTCGCCGACTACGATCAGAGCACCGGCTATCCGTTCCAGGACGGCGATGGCCAGCACCTCGGCCTCGGCATCAATCCGTTCGGCCGCGTCGGTTCCACCGCGATCTTCGTCGGCAGCCCGGAGTCCTATGACGTCAGCGGCTGCGGCGGCGACGATCAGGGCGTCATCAAGAGCAATTGGCAGACCGGCGCGCGCATCAGCACGAACTCGTGGGGCCTGTCGTCTCCGCCGTCGACTTACGACGACGGTGACCAGAACTACGACACCGGTGTGCGCGATGCCGATCCGACCGCGTCAGGCAACCAGGAAATGATCTACGTGTTCGCTGCCGCGAACTCCGGTCCGAGCCCTGCAACGGTGTCCTCGCCCGGCGCCGGCAAGAACGTGATCACGGTGGGCGCTTCCGAAAACCTGCGTCCGTTCCCGACCCCGCCGGACAACCAGTGCGGCCCGGATCCGGCCAACAACCCCGAGAATGTCGTGGGCTTTTCCGGCCGCGGCCCGGCACCCGGCCAGCGCGCCAAACCCGAAGTCATCGCACCCGGCTCGCACATCCAGGGCGTCGCCAGCGTGTTCTCGGGCTACAACGGCGGCGGCGTCTGCGTGAAGTACTACCCGGAAAGTCCGGTGCAGCACATTTTCACGTACTCCAGCGGCACCAGTCACTCGACACCCGCCGTGGCCGGCGTGACCTCCCTTGCCTACTGGTGGATCGAACAGGGTGGCGGCGGCTCCGCCGTCGGCACGCTAGACGAGATCGGCGGCCCGCGCGCTCCCAGCCCGGCGCTGATGAAGGCGTGGCTGATGGCGCATCCGACCTACCTGACCGGTACCAGCGCGAACGACAACCTGCCTAGCAACAATCAGGGCTATGGCATGCCGAACATGACCGACATGTTCAGCTCCGTACCGAAAGTGCTGCTCGACCAGAGCGAGGTGTTCGACAACAGCGGCGAAACACGCACCTACACTTGGGGCATCGCCGATCCGACCCAGCCTGTGCGCATCGCGATGGCCTATACCGATGCTCCGGGTTCGCTCGGCACCAGTCCACAGGTCAACAACCTCGACCTCAAGGTCGAAGTCGGTGGCCAGACCTACCTCGGCAACCACTTCGATCACGAGTGGAGCGCCACGGGCGGCACGGCGGACACGAAGAACAACTACGAAGCGGTGTTCCTGCCCATTGGCACCACCGGCGACATCACGATCACCGTGACCGCGACGAATATCGCCGGCGATGGCGTGCCGAACTCGGGTGATGCGACGGATCAGGATTTCGCCCTCGCTTGCAACAACTGCTCGCAGCAGCCTTCGTTCACGCTGACCACGCAGGAGCCTGCGCTGCAGGTTTGCGCCGGTGCGGAACAGAGCGTCCCGCTGCATGTCGGCCAGATCACCGGTTTCACCGACCCGGTGACGCTCGCCGCCAGCGGCAATCCCGCCAACACGACAGCGACGTTCGATCCGAATCCGACGACACCGCCGGGCGATTCCAACCTGACGATCGCCGCGCAGGCGAGTGCCGCACCGGGCGACTATGCCGTCACCGTGACCGGCACGTCGGGCTCGATCACCAAGACGCTCGGTATCGACCTCGACGTCTTCAACGTGCTGCCTAGCACACCGGCCAACCTGGTGCCGACCGACGGCACAGCCGATGTCTCGCTGACGCCGACGTTCTCCTGGGATGCTGCGCCTGAGGCCTACAGCTATCTCGTCGAGATCGCCACCGATGCCGCGTTCACCCACGTGGTGGTTTCGCACGAGACGACCGACACCGCCTGGACCGTCGATCAGGGCAGTTCGCTCGATTCCAGTGCCCGCTACTGGTGGCGCGTGACCGCGCGCAATCCCTGCGGCGACAGTGGACCGACGGCGCCGAACGACGACATCATCTTCGCCAATGGGTTTGATCCGGCCGCGGCCGGCGGCGCCGGACAGGAGTTCACGACGCTTGCTCAGCCGGGCGACTGCCCGGTCGATACGGCGCCGACCACGGTGTTCACCGACGACATGGAAGGCGGCGCCCCGGGCTGGACGCATGCCGCGGCAACCGGCAGCACTGACACCTGGACGCTGGGCTCCGCCGCGAACAGCGGAACGCACGCGTGGCAGGCGAACGCACCATCCGCATCGGGCACCGCGAACGATCAGTGGTTGATTTCGCCGAGCATCACGGTACCGTCGGATTTGGCCACTCTGAGTCTGAAGTTCTGGAACCAGCAGAAGATCAAGGCGGCCAGTTCCGGCACGGCATGCAGCGATGGGGCCCTGGTCGAGGCATCCACCGACGGTGGCAGTACCTGGACGCAGATCACGACAGGCCTGCAGACCGACCCGTACGATGGCCCGATCAGCAGCAGCTTCGGCAACCCGCTCGGCGGCAAGCAGGGCTGGTGCGGCGATCCGCAGGCGTATCTGAACTCGATCATCCAGGTCGACCAGTTCGTTGGCCAGACCGTGAAGTTCCGCTTCAACCTCGGCCACGACCGCTTTGCCCATCGCTCCAACCCGAACTGGGCGATCGATGACGTCAAAGTGACCGGCTGCACTCAGTAAAAACAGGCAACAGGGCGGGCTGCGCGTGCAGCCCGCCCTTTCTTGCACGCCCCGGCGAGCCCATGCCGCCACGCGGGCGCCCGCGCGAAGTTCAGCCGCAATTCAATACGCGCTGCAGAGACTGCGGCTTGTTCATGCTCAGCGTGCGGATATCGTCGACGATGCGAATCATGCGAGGGTCGCCTGTTGTCTGCTGCCTCGGTCTGCTGCTTTTCGGCGCCGTGCAGCCGGCGTACGCACGCGAGATCAGCGCACAGGAAGCCGTTGCGCAGGCGCAGCACGAAGCCGAAGGCAAGGTGCTGTCGGTGCAAACGCTGACAGTCGGCAAGCGCAAGGTCTATCGCATCAAGATGTTGACGCGCGATGGCCAGGTCCGCGTCGTGCAGGTGCTGGCCGACCAATGACATTCGACCACGTCCGCCGGGAACGTCCGCGATTTGCTGCGGGCGCATGTTTAGGCACGACCTAAGGAGAGACGAAATGCGCGTATTACTGGTGGAAGACGAAGCGCCGCTGCGGGAAACCCTCGCCGCACGGCTGAAGCGCGATGGATTCGCGGTCGATGCTGCGGGTGACGGCGAAGAAGGCTCCTATCTCGGCCGCGAGGTTCCTTTCGATGTCGCGATCATCGATCTCGGCCTACCGAAACTCTCCGGAATGGATCTGGTCAAGCAACTACGCGAGGCCGGTCAGCGCTATCCGATTCTGATCCTGACGGCGCGTTCCAGCTGGCAGGACAAGGTGCAGGGCCTCAAGAACGGGGCCGACGACTATCTCGTCAAGCCGTTTCACGTCGAAGAGCTGCTGGCACGATTGAACGCGCTCGTGCGCCGTGCGAGCGGCTGGTCGCGGCCGACGCTTGAATGCGGCCCGGTGATTCTTGACACCACCGCGCAGACAGTCAGCGTGAATGGTGGCTCGGTCGATCTGACCAGTTACGAATACAAGGTGCTCGAATACCTGATGCTGCATGCCGGGGAGCTGGTCTCCAAGGCCGATCTGACCGAGCACATCTATCAGCAGGATTTCGACCGCGATTCCAACGTCCTCGAAGTCTTCATTGGCCGGCTGCGCCGCAAGCTCGATCCGGACAACGCGATCAAACCGATCGAGACCGTGCGCGGCCGCGGCTACCGGTTTGCCCTGGATCGTACCGAGTCGACACCGCCGGCTGACGAGGCCCAGGCCACAGACAACGCCTGAGACGCCTGCCGGTGGCGCGTCCGCTTTCGCTGCAGGCACGCTCGCTGGCAGCTGCCGGTTTCGTCCTGGCAGGATTTCTCGCGATCGCATTCTTCGCGCTCGACAACGCGTTCTACCAGGCTGCCGAAAGCGGCCTGCGTGAACGCCTGCAAGGGTATTTGTATACCTATCTGGCCAGCTCGGACCCCAATCGCGCCGGCGAGCTGATACCACCGGACGTCGGTCCCGATTCGCGCTTCGACCAGCCGACCGCTACCGGCCTGTATGCCGGCATCGTCGGCGCCAAGGTGGTCGGCGCCAAGGGCAACGAATGGCGCTCGCCTTCGGCGGTCGATCGCGAACTGCCGTTCTCAGAGCAGCTTGCGCGCGGCGAAGTGCGTTTCCATGGACCGGTGCCCTCTGCCGAAGGCGATTTGTTCGTGCTCTCGCAAGGCGTCGACTATCCCGGCACGAAGATCAACCTGCACGTCACCTTCCACGTCGCCGAGGACAGTCGTGCGCTGCGCGCGCAGGTCGATATCTACCGCCGCACGCTGACGCTATGGCTCGGCACCCTCGGCGTCGTGCTGCTGCTGCTGCTGCTTGCCGTGCTGCGCTGGAGTCTGGCGCCGCTGCGCAAGGTCGCGACCGATCTTGCGCGTGTGGAGCATGGGGCGCAGGAGCAGCTCGGACGAAACTATCCGGTCGAACTGTCCGGACTGACCGCCAGCCTCAACAATTTCATCGACGCCGAACGCGAGCGCGTCAAGCGCTATCGCAATACGCTGTCCGATTTGGCGCACAGCCTGAAGACGCCGCTGGCGGTGATGCGCAGTCAGCTGGAGACCGGTGCCGACGGCAAGGACCTGCGCTGGACCGTGCTCGAACAGGTTGGCCGCATGGACGAAATCGTCGCCTACCAGCTGTCGCGCGCAGCCACGTCGGGACACCAGACGTTCGCGACGCCGCTGCAACTGGAACCTTTTGCCGAGGAGATCGTGCGCAGTCTCGAGAAGGTGTATGCGCGCAAGTCGGTGCTGTGCGAATTCGACATCGATCCGGCCACGCGTTTCCAAGGCGATCAGGGCGACCTGATGGAACTGCTCGGCAACCTGCTCGAAAACGCGTTCAAATGGGCACGTCGCCGCGTGCTGCTGACTACGCGGCCGCTGCTGACGACGGGCGGCAAGCGCATCGGCCTTGATCTCGTCGTCGAGGACGACGGCCCCGGCATCCCGGAAGACAAAGTCGATCACCTGCTGCAGCGTGGCGTGCGCGGCGATGAACGCGTGCAGGGCCACGGCATCGGTCTCGCCATCGTGCAGGATATCCTGAAGGCGTATGGCGGCGAGCTGCAGGTCGGCCGCTCGTCGACGCTTGGCGGCGCGCGTTTCGCGATGCGCCTGCCGGGCCGGGGACTCAAAGCCGAGCGCTGAGTGCGCGAGGCCGGTGCGGACGCCCTGCCGGATGCGCGCGCAAGCAAGCTTCTATTGGCGCGCCAACGCCTCGACCTCGCCGAGCAAACGTGCACGCACCTGTTCGCGGCTGTAATTGTCGAGCACGTAGGCGCGCGCGCGTTGCGCCTGCTGCGCACGCGCCTCGGCGTCGAGTGCGCGCATCCTGTCGATGGCCGCGTGCAGCCCGGCGGCGCCACGGAACACGAAGCCGCTGCCACTGGCGGCGACATGATCGGCAAGGATTTCGCAGTCCCCGTTTACGATCAGCGGTGTGCCCTGCGCCATCGCCTCCAGCGCGACGATGCTGAGGCTCTCGTACGGCGACGGATGCACGAATGCGACGGCACCGGCCATCAGTGCGAGCTTGCGTTGCTCGTCGACGAAGCCGAGATAGCGCACATGCTCCGATGTGCGAACGCCCAACTGGTCGGCGCCCGTCAATAGCAGGCGCAGGTTCGACGGCTGCGCGCGCTGGTAGTCCTCGAACGCGGCGATCAGCATCGCGCAACCCTTGTGCGTATCGATACGTCCGCTGTAGAGGAGATAGGGATTGGCTTCGCGCGCCGGCGCCACCGCTTCCGTCGCAACCGTCATCGCAACCAGGTTGCCGGCATCGATGCCCCACAGTCTCCGCCCAAGCCGACGTTCCGCCGCGGTATTCCACAGGATCCGCGGCACACCGCGTGCCATCTGCGCATACGCGCTGAAATAAGCGGGCGGCTCGTCGTGCAGCGTCGGCACCAAGCCCCAGCGCCGATGCGCGAGCGCGCGCGTGCCGTCGTAGGTCAGCGGATACAGGTAGGTCAGGAAGATCACCGCCGCGTAATCGCCGCCGCGAGCGGCCAGATACGCGATCAGATCCGGACAGTCCGGCCCCTGCGCACGGATGAATTCCTCCTGCAGGGCTTCTGGCCAGCGCACGCGCGGCGCCTGCGTGTGCGCCTCGAAATGCGCCAGCAGGCGGCGATGCAGATCGTGAAAGTAGAGCCCGCGTTCGCGCGCGACGCAAAAACGCCGGATCGTCACGCCCTCACGTTGCTCGATGCCTTCCGGCAGATCGTTCGCCCAGCGGGCATAGTCGCTCGCGGTCGTCGTCAGCACGTCGACCGCGTAATCGCCGGCGAGCAGCGTCGCGTACTGCCAGGCGTGTGCTTCGGCGCCGCCGACAATGTTCGGATGACATCGTGGCACGACGATCGCGACGCGCTTCACAGCGCCGGCTCCAGCAAGCGCAGGAAGCGCTCGCGCAATACGTGCGGCGAAAACTCGCGCTCGTAACGCCGCCGCGCGGTCTCGCGCAGACCGTTGCGAAACGGCTCGTCCGCAGCGAGTCGTGCCAGGCTGGCCGCGTACAGCCACGGATCGGCATCTGCCCAGACGATACCGCCGTCGCCGACGGTCTCCGGAATCGCACTGGATCCATACGCGACGACCGGCACGCCGAGCGCCATCGCCTCGACCAGCGGCACGCAGAAACCCTCGTGCCGGCTCAATGTCATGAAGGCGTGGCTGGCAAGATAGGCCGCCTTCAACTGTGCCTCGCTGAGCGAGTCGAGCCACCAGACGCGATCGCCGAGCCGATGCGTGTCGATGTGCGCCTGAATGCGCTCGGGATAGGCCTGCAGGCGCGGGTCGGACTTCCCGACGATGATCAATCGCGCCGGATCGCCATAGCCGTCGACGTAGGCTGCGAACGCATCGACGAGTTCGACATGTCCCTTGTTCGGCGCGACGCGACCGACCATCAACACGTTGCGCGTGCCGTCGTTGAGTTGGTCGAGCAAGCCGAGATCGGCCTCGGCATCGAGCAGATGGCCGATGCGATGGAACGGTGGCAGTACGGCGCAACGCTCGCGCGGTACACCGGCGGCGAGCAGGTCCTCGTTGTTGAACGCCGAAGCGCCGAGATACAGTTCGCAGCCGAGCGCGGCGACCGCCGGGATCTCGGCGCGACCGCTGGCACAGGCGTGCTCGTAGTCGATTGCGCCGTACTCGGCGAAGAACTGCGGCGGCGTGATGTTGTGATAGCGCACGACGCGGAAGCCGCGCGCATGGCCCAGCACCTCGAGCGCAGCCGGCCAGCTGACCGAGAAGTGATAGATCAGCAGATCGTCGGCACCGCCGGCAAAGTCGAGCACGCGTTCCGGCGGCAAGATCCCCTCGTCGATGCCAACCGCGACGTTGCAGCACAGTCGCGTCTCGATGCCGCGTTCGCGCAGCACGTGCGCCATCGCCAGCACGTCGTTGCCGACCGCATCGGCGCCGGCCAACACCGGCGTCATGATGACCGCCTTCATGCGGCGAACCGCTGCATGACGTCGCGCAAGCCGTGCTCGAGCACGCCGGGCGCGAAACGGTCGGCATAGCGGGCACGGCCGCGTTCGCGCAGGGTCGCGCGCAGTTCGGCATCGTTGCGCAGACGCAGAACAGAGGCGGCGACCAGGTGCGGATCGGCCGACTCCCACAGCAAGCCGGCATCACCCAAGGTCCACGGCAATGCGCTCGATGCACGCGCGATCACCGGTGTGCCGAGTGCCATCGCTTCGATCAGCGGCACGCAGAAGCCTTCATGTTCGCTCAGCATCAGCAGCGCATCGGCGCGCTCGTAGGCGGCGCGCAGCTCGGCGCCGTTCGCGTCCTGCAGCAGCGTGGTCTCGGCGGTCACACCGCGTTCCTGGATACGCGCTTCGAGCGCCGCGCCATAGCGCGCGAGATTCGCATCGAGCTTGCCGACCGAAAGCAGGTGCGCATGCGGCTGCTGCGCCTTGAGCGCCGCCAACACATCGACCAGCGCGAAATGTGCCTTGTTCGGCGCCAGGCGGCCGACCATCAACAGCAGCGGCGATCCTGTGGGCAGGCGCTGCGCATCCGGCGCCATGCTGCGCAACTGCTCGACTTCGTGAAACGGCGGCAACACCGCGCACCGCGCCGGGTCGACGCCGCGCGCGCTGAAATCCTCGAGGTTGTAAGGCGAGCAGCCGAGGTACAACTCGCAGTTCATTGACGCGTAGGCATCCAGTTGGCCGCGGCCTTCGGCGCAGGCATTCACATAGCCTTCCGACCACTCGGCGAAGAACTCCGGCGGCGTGATGTTGTGGTAGCGCAGGATGCGGCGCGCGCGCGTGCGCTGGAACAGCGCGAGCGGAAAATCCCAGCCGACGCAGTAGTGGTACAGCACGACGTCCTCGGGCGAACGCAGCCAGGCGTCGATCGTCGCTGGCGCGAGAATCGGCTCGTCGACGCCGCGCGCATGCGGCGCGAACACGGCAACCTCGTGACCAAGCCGGCGCAACGCCGCCGTCATGCCGAGCGTGTCGTTGCTGACCGCATCGTGCCGGGCGAGACCGGGAACCAACACCGCGATCCTCATGCGAAGCCCCACCTCATGCGGCAGGTCGCTGCGCGAGCACGGCGTGTGCTCGATTCGCCGGCAGGTTCGTCGGCGAAACAAAGCCGGCCGCTGCGAGCAAGGCAGCGCCTTGCTGGGCGGCCTCGACGGCGGTGTCGGCGAGGCTCAGGCGATAGGGTTCGTGCTCGCAACGCAGCAGCAGAAAGGCGCCGGGCCTGAGTACCCGCAGCGCCTCGGCGAGCAGCGCCGCGATCGTGGTTTCATCGCGCGCCAGTGTCGCCGCCGTCAAGCTGAGGCCGTCGAGATCGCCGTCCGCGCAGCGCAGCATGGTCGTCAGCGGATCGCCGAGCGTGATCGACAAGCCGTGCCTCTGCGCGCGCGCGACCAGCGCGGCGTTCGGCTCGACGCCAGTCGCCGCAATACCGCGCGCGGCGAGCGCCGCAAGCCAGGTGCCGTCGCCGCTGCCGAGATCGAGCACGCGCGCATCGGCGCGCAGGCGCGTCGCCAGCAGCGCGCTCCAGCCCGCGTGCCGCGCGCTGCGCGCGGAAGCTTCCTCGGCACCCACATCGATCGCCGCGGCCAGCGCATCGGCGCGTTCGCGCCCGCTCGCGGCGACGTCCTCGAGGTCACCGAGACTGCGCTGCAGCGAGGTGATCCAATGGTTCGCCGCATGCACGTAGTGGCGCAGCTCGATCGTTTCGTGCGCGCTCGCGTCGGCGCGCGATTCGAGACTGCGAGCGCGAACTTCGAGTTCGTCCAGGCGCAGCAGCATGCGACCGATGTCGGCGCGCATCGACTCGCTGCGACGATCGTGTTCGCTGCTGAGCGCCGCATGCGATGCACGCAGTTCGTCGAGGATATGTTGCGTGTTTGCTTGCGCATCCGTCAGCGCGCTGAAGCGCGCCGCGCTCGAGGTATCGGCCGCGCGCTGGTGACGCAGCAGCAGCGGCAGGCCGGCGAAGGCGAGCCCCCATTCGACGAAATAGCCGAGCACCGGCACACGCACCACTTTCGCCAGTGCGTAACGCGGCAGCAGCCCGCGCACGCGCGTGCCGATGCGGCGGCCTTCGGGTGACCAGCGCAGATTGCCGAGCACTTCGGCCTTGCTGGCACCCGCGGCGAGCAGGCGCACCTGCCGCTCGGAGCCCGCCTCGTCGGGCGGTCTCTTCAGCAGCGCGCGGAAAGCCTGATCGAGAAACGCGCGGTAGTGCGCGCCGGTCAGTTCGGCGATCGCGTAGTCGAGCCGCTCGCGCTCGATGCCCTCGTCGAACAGCGGCCGTTGCGCCTGCACGGCACGCGGCGGCGGATCGTGTCGCGGTAGCGGATCGCGCACGCGCGCGATATCGGCCTCGGCACGGATCTCGGCCTTCACGCGCTCCAGATAGTCGTCTTGCGGGTTCGAACTCAAGGGCCATCATCCCGGCAGGTTGCGTCGGCAGCGATCGACCGGCCCCGCGGGCGTCGGCGCATCGATGCGACCCGCCATTATGGCGGTGCCGGAGGCACGAGTCGAAGAGCCTACCTGCTCGCAGGCGCCGGCGAGTTGCCAGCACCGGAGCGGCCGACTATCGTTGCCGCCACCCAGAGTCATCCCCTCACACCATGGAGTTCCCTCGCATGCGCCAGCTTGTCCTGACCGCCCTGATCGTCGTCGCGCTGACTGCGTGCAGTCCGTCACCGGAACCGCCTGCAGCGACGGCGCCAACCGCGAAGAGCGCGCCTGCGGCCAGCGCAGCGGCCAAGCCTGCGGAAGCAGCGGCGGCCGTGAAGGAGATTCCCGAAGGCGCTTGCGGTGACCAGTCTGCAACGCCGGCCGATCAGCGACTCGTCAACACCGCGCGTTGGTCTACCGCCAGCGAGCAGGAAAACTTCGGTTTCGACGTTTTTCGCGGCGACAGCGAAAAGGGCGATTTCAAGAAACTGACCAAGGATCCGATCCTCGGCGCCGGCACTTCGGACGAGACGCACAAATACGAATTTCGCGACGACACGATCGATCCTTGCAAGGAATACTGGTACTACGTCGAAGGCATCACGACGAAGGGTTCGCACGAGAAGTTCACGCCGACCTTCCGTGCGCCACCGAAGCGCCGCGCGCCAGGCAGCCCGGCGCCCGCCGCCGCGACGGAACCGGCTGCGCCCGCCAAAGAGTGACGTCCCGCCCTGCCGCCGCCGCGCTGTGACCATCGGTGTCGCCCGGCGCCGGCAAGGGTTCGCCGCCCTGTTCGTCGCACTGTTCGCGCTGTCGCAGGCATTGCTGTGGTGGGCCTACTACGCGCACGGCGCCAAGCCGCTGATCGGTGACGAGGCCGCCTATCAGCAAACTGCGCTTGCGATTCTGGCGGGCGGCGCCTGGATGCCCGGCACGATCTGGCCGCCGCTGCAGCCGCTGATACTGGCAGGGGTCTACGCCGTGGTCGGGCCGTCCGTCCTCGCCGCACAACTGCTGCAAAGTATATTTTTTCTTGCTTGCGGCGCCCTCTTGCGCGACCTCTGGCGTCGCCTCGGCGGCAGCGTCGCCGCGGCAAACACAGCGGCGGCGCTGTTCCTGCTGAATCCGGCGACCGCTGCCTATGCGCAATGGCTGTGGCCGGAGACGACGCATCTGTTGCTACTACTGGCGGCGCTCTGCTTGCTGGCGCGCGCACCGTTGCGAGTTCCGGCCTTCGCGGCTGGGTTGTGCGTCGGTCTGGCCATTCTTGCCAAAAGCCTGTTGTCGCCATTCTGGCCGGTGTTTGTGCTCGCGTTCCTGCGTCGCGAACGCCCGCGCCTGCTGCTGCAGCCGGCGCTGCTGTTCGTCGTCGGTGTCGGCCTCGTTACCGTACCCGCGCTGTGG
>JBDTYM010000087.1:0-16230 GCA_040005635.1 Dokdonella sp.
CACAATCCACGGTACCGCGGCGGCAGGCCGCTTGGAATCAAGCCATTCTGTCTAGGCGCTATGAAGCGATACGAACAATCTGATCTCGTCAATGACCTCGTAAGAATATTTCCAGAGTTTTCTACGTACTGGGAAGAGGACAATGCCGGAGGCGAATTTCGTTCGTCAGGTCTTCACAGCGTTTATATGTCCTTCTTACCTTTTCTGGCGTCCGTTCAACCGACAAAGGGGCAATGGCAGTTCCTGGCGGATCATCTGAGTAATGCGGTAGCTTCGGGAGGTGACTGGGAGAACGCTGCTGACACTTGCGTTCTCGAGCATCTTCATCAGGTAAAGCTCAATAAAATCCTGCGTCCGTTGCTGAGCACGGAGGCACGCGCCTGTGTACGCGCCTAACAAGTCATCTATGGACTCTCCCGTCAATAGCCCCGAGCGTTGATCGGACAATCGAAGCGGTTGCAGTCGTCTATTCGGCCTTGGGGTGAGCGCGTAGTGCTCGGGCCATGATGGAATCCGCCGGGACGAAGCCACACGTTCAATCGGCATTTGCGGGCGAGGAGCGTTATCAGCTTGGGCGTGCCAGGGAGCGACTGCCTGATGATGCAGCGCATGCGCGAATGAGCCGGGTATCAGCTGCGCCTGCAGATATACCGGCAGCAACCGCGGGCTGATGTCCACCGCTCGTATCGCGCCATCGCCCACTCCCTCAATCGTCTCGCTTCTCGCGAACAAGATCGGGGCCAGTTTATCTGCAGCTTCGTTAGCTGTTGCCGGGCACTCCTTGCACATGCGTACGTTTTGACGTACGCTGGGTGCGTCGTATGGAGCCAGCCATGCCCACCCTCACCGCCAGCGAAGCCCGCGCCAACCTCTACCGCCTTATGGATCAGGCGGCAGAATCGCATCAGCCTATTGTCATCTCAGGCAAGCGTAGCAATGCTGTCCTGGTCGCGGAGGAAGATTGGGCGGCCATCCAGGAGACGTTGTTCTTGCTGTCAGTGCCCGGCATGCGCGAGTCCATCAAGACTGGCATGGCAGAGCCCATGGACGCGTGTGCTACGGAGCTTGATTGGTGAGTTGGCGTGTCCTTTTTACCAGGCAAGCCCAAAAAGACGCACGCAACCTCGCCTCCGCAGGACTCAAAGAGAAGGCTCAAGTACTTCTGAACATTCTCTCGGAAAATCCTTTCCAGACACCGCCGGCTTACGAGAAACTGGTCGGTGATCTGGCCGGAGCATACTCGCGGCGCATCAACATCCAACATCGGATGGTCTATCAGGTTCTTCAAGCTGATCGCATCGTCAAAGTACTGCGGATGTGGACGCACTACGAGTAGCAGCTGACAATTCATCGATGGACTCTCCCGTCAATAGCCCCGGGCATTGATCGGACAATCGAAGTGGCAGTCGTCTATTCGGCCTTTGGTAAGCGCGTAGTGCTCGGGTCGTGATGGAATCCGCCGGGACGAAGCCACACGTTCAATCGGCCGCTGCGGGCCAGAAGAGTTATCGGCCTCCTCGTGCCGGGGACCGTCTCGATTGCGATCGACGTTTTTTGAGCACGCGGGAGAAGACCCGGTTCATCGGTAACGGCGTGCAGCGCACGCTGGCGTAATCGGGATCAATAAGCGTTCGCTGATGTTCGCGGATTTGTTCAGGCGTTAGTTCGCTCAGCTATGGCGCAACCGTTCAAAATTCGCGCGGCCGTTGATGCTGATGCGCCTTCGCTTTTGGGCATTTACCGCCCGTTTGTGGAAGCAACCGCGGTGTCATTCGAAACCATAGTCCCTACGGCCGCCGAGTTCGCCGAGCGCATCGCAAAGGCTACGGATCATTGGCAGTGGCTTGTCGCTGAGCAAGCGGGGCAGTGCATCGGCTACGCCTATGGATCGTCGCACCGCGAGCGTCCCGCCTACCGCTGGTCGGTAGAGCTCACCGCCTACGTTGATCTTAGTCACCATCGCCAAGGTATCGGTCGCGCACTCTACCTGCGGCTGATCGAAGAGTTGGCCCACAAGGGGTTCTGCAATGCCTACGCGGGCATCACGCTTCCAAACGAGGGAAGCATGGCGCTGCACCGAAGCGTCGGTTTCGAGCCAATCGGCGTTTTCAAGTCCGTCGGCCGCAAGTTCGGTAAGTGGCACGATGTCGCATGGTTTCAGCGAACCCTTCGAGACTCCCCGTCGGAGTAGCGCTGCCTGAGCCAGCGCTCCAACCTTTTTTCCTGCGAGCGGCCCCGCTCTGGCAGTGCGGCGCTTCGCGCGTGACAGCGAACCTTCGATCGTGCCGGCCTATCGAATTGCATAGGCCGGCATCGCTAATGGATGGCATCCGATTTTCGCCGACGTTGCCGCACATCCGCGCCGAGCGAGCCGATCAGCGCGACGCAGAAAAGGATTTCGAGGAGTGCCGGCATCCGCATCGTCGGATAGACCCACGCCGCCACCACGCCGTGGCAGAAATAAAACAACGCAATGATTCCGACCCACAGCAGCGCCCGTCGCGCTCCCGTGCGTAGCGCAATCAACGGCAACAGCAACGGCGGCAGGGTCAGCACCAACGCAAACCACGGCAAGCCTTTCACAGGCGGCGCCAGCCACAGATACCAGGCGGGCTGCAGCAGCACGAGCAGGGCCCAGGCGATAAGTCCGATCGTCAGCGGCTTCACGGGCGTGCTTCGAGCCTTGCCGCAGTCATCGCGACGCGACGTCCTAGCGCGCGTGCGACCACACGCTCATCCTCGCTGATGGTGTTGTCGCCGCTGCTGCCGGCGACATGACTGGCGCCGTACGGCGAGCCGCCGCCTTGCGTGCGATTCAATGCGGTCTCGGTGTACGGCACGCCAACAATCAGCATGCCGTGATGGAGCAGGGGCAGCATCATCGACAGCAGGGTCGTCTCCTGGCCGCCGTGCATCGTGCTGGTCGAGGTGAACACGCCGGCGGGTTTGCCGACGAGGGTGCCCGACGCCCATTCCGCCGCCGTGCTGTCGATGAAATGTTTCAGCGGCGCGGCCATGTTGCCGAAACGGGTCGGACTGCCGAGCACGAGGCCGACGCATTCGCGCAGGTCGTCGCGCGTGACATACGGCGCGCCATCGTCGGGTTCCGGTGCCTGCGCAATCTCGGTGACCGGCGCGACTGGCGGCACGCTGCGCAGGCGCGCCGTGAGGCCGGCTTCCTCGACGCCGCGCGCAACCAGCCGCGCGAGCTGGGCGACCTTGCCGGTGCGGCTGTAGTAAAGGACGAGTATTTCGCTCATTCAGGCTTCCGGTTTGGTTCCGACGACGGGCTGCGTTAGGCTCGCTCCATGTTTGCGCGCACCCAGCAGTTTGCCAGAAGCCTTCGTGACCGCGAGCGCAACGTCACCTTCCTGCGCTTCACCTGGGATCGTTTCCTCGAAGACCGCTGCATGCAGACGGCCGGTGCGCTGTCGTTTACCTCGGTGTTCGCGCTGGTGCCGCTGAGCGCGGCGATCCTCGGCATTCTTGCCGCGTTTCCGGGTTTCGCCGGCTGGCGCGAGCAGATCACGCAGTGGGTGTTCGAGAACTTCGTGCCGGCCGCCGGCAGCACCGTGCAGGGCTATATCACCCAGTTTGCCGAAAACGCGAGCAAGGCGACCGCGGTCGGAGTGATCGTGCTGCTGTTCAGCTCGATCTCGCTGATGATGAGCATCGAGGATGCGTTCAACCGCATCTGGCGCGTGCAGGTCGCACGCAGTACCAGCGCGCGCTTTCTGATCTACTGGGCCGCATTGACGGCGGGACCGTTGCTGCTGGTGGCTGCGCTCGCGATCAGTTCGTATGCATTCGCGCTGCCGTTCATCGATGCGGCCGAGGCGCAGTTCTCGATCAAGGCACGCGTGCTCGCGGCGCTACCGTTCCTGATCGTGTGGAGCACGCTGCTCGCGGGCTATGTCGTGATCCCGAACCGCACCGTGCGCATGCGCCTGGCCGTGGTCGGTGCGTTCTTCGGCGCGCTATTGTTCGAGGGCGCCAAGCGCGGCTTCGCGCTGTATGCGACGAAGTACGCGAGCTACCAGCAGGTCTACGGCGCGCTGGCAATGGTGCCAATCTTCATCTTCTGGATTTACCTGTCGTGGGCGATCGTGCTGTTCGGCGCATCGATCACCGCGTCGCTGAGCGCGTTCGACTATCGCCCGGCGAGCCAGCGGCTGCCGCGCGGACAGGAATTCGCCGGCCTGTTGCGCGTGCTCGGCCATTTCGTCGCCGCACAGCGCGCCGGCAAGGGCCTGCACAGCGAGGCGCTGCGCATTGCGGAGCCGTTCCTCACCGATGACCTGCTGCAGCGCTATCTCGGCGACCTGCATCGCATCGGGCTGATCCAGCGCAGCGAAGTCGGCGAATGGATGGTCGTGCGCGATCTGGCCGGCACCGATCTGCTCGAAATCTACGAAGAGGGCGGCTATCAGCTGCCGTTGCGCGGAGCGGACGCGGACGGCACGCTGCAGCTGGAAGTGGCGCAACTGCTGGGTCGCATCGGCGAGCAGATCCGCACGGCGCTCGGCGTGCCATTGGCCGCGCTGTTTCCGCCGCATGTACCATCGCCTGATGCTTCATCCGCGCCGCCGCCCGGCGCGCGCACGCAACCTTCCTCGGAGCCCGCATGAACGTTTCGCGATTTCTACTCGGCGTCACACTCGCGTGTGGCCTCGCCATCGGCGGCAGCACCTTCGCCGCCGCGCCGAAGCAGCTGAGCATCGCCACGCTGGACGGCAAGACCTTCGACCTCGCCGCAGAACGTGGCAAATGGGTCATCGTCAATTTCTGGGCGACCTGGTGTTCGCCGTGCATCAAGGAGATGCCGGACATCTCGGCGTTTGTTGCCGGGCGCAGCGACGTCGCCGCGATCGGCCTCGCCTACGAGGACACCGACAAGGCCGAGGTCCTGCAGTTCGCCAAGTCGCATCCGGTGAAGTATCCGTTGGCACAAGTGGACATGGACAAGCCGCCGGCCGACTTCGACACCCCGCGCGGATTGCCGACGACCTACCTGATCGCGCCGGATGGCACGGTCGCGAAGATCTTCACCGGTCCGATCACCGCGAATGATCTCGACAAGGCAATCGCGGAGAGCTCGGCTGCCGCAGCGGGCGCAAAGAAATCCTGAACATGCCGAGCGCGCGCTTCCTGGTTTCCGGTCTCGTGCAGGGCGTGTTCTTTCGTGCGTCGACGCAAACGCGCGCTCGCCAGCTGAGCCTCACCGGCTTTGCGAAAAATCTCGCCGATGGCCGCGTCGAAGTCATTGCCAGCGGTGAAGCGCAGGCGTTGGCTCGACTGCATGCCTGGCTGCAGCAGGGTCCGCCGGCGGCCGAAGTGGCGGCAGTCGCGCGCGAGGAACTGCCCGAGCAGACGCACGCTGATTTCGAAAGGCGTTGACCGATGCCGCGCGATCGTCCCAAGGCGCCGGTGCAGCGTCGCATCGCTCCGCCGAAGGTACGCACGCCGCGCCATGGGCTTGCGCGCGTGCTGTCGAAACTCGGCCTGTGTTCGCGCTCGCAGGCAGAAAGCTGGATACGCGGCGGTCGGGTCAGCGTCGATGGTCGCATCGTGCACGACACCGAACGCCCGAGTACGACGCGCGAGCGCATTGCGGTCGACGGCGTCGATGTCGATGCGCGCGAACGCGTCTATCTGATGTTGAACAAGCCACGCGGCTATGTCACCAGCGCCGCTGACGAACGCGGACGCGATACGGTCTACACCTTGCTGGCCGACGCAGCGTTGCCATGGATCGCACCGGTCGGCCGCCTCGACAAGGCCAGCGAGGGCTTGCTGCTGCTGAGCAACGACAGCGTGTGGGCAGCGCAGATTTCCGCGCCGGAGTCGCACCTGGACAAGACCTATCATGTGCAGATCGACCGCGTTCCTGACGAATCGATGCTGGCCGCGCTGCGCGCAGGCATCGACGCGGGCGACGAGCACCTGGCGTTGAAGTCGGTGCGCGAACTGCGTCGCGGCGACAAGCACGCCTGGCTCGAGGTCGTGCTCGACGAAGGCAGGAACCGGCAGATCCGCCGCGTGCTGGCCGCGTTCGAGATCGGCGTGCTGCGCCTGGTGCGCGTCGCGATCGGCAGTCTCGCGCTCGGCGCGCTGGCCAAGGGACAGTGGCGAGCGCTCTCTGCCGACGAAGTCGCGGCCTTGTCCGTAGGCCACGCGCGCTGATTGACGTTGCAGGGAACCGCGCCGTGGGTGTTGCGCCGGTCCACTTATCATTGCAGGGCGCCGCGCATCCGCCGCGCCATCCAACCGGCGCTGCCGTGCCGAGGAGAGAATCGTGGAATCGCATTCTGATCGCGCCGATATCGGCACGCTGCAGGCCATTGGCCTCGCGGTGGAGGAAGAGGAGGCCTATCGCGCGTTGTTGCAGCGACATGGCGCGTCAGCGGCCGACATCGCGGCCGCCTTTGGCTGGCCGTCACGCAAGGTGCAGCGCGTGTTGTCCGCTCTCGAACTGAAGGGACTGGCGACGCGCTCGCCCGAGCGCGTACCGCGATATCTGCCAGCGCCGGCCGATATCGCGATCGAGGCGCTGATCCTGAAGCGGCAAGGCGAGCTGCAACGCGCACGCCTGACCGCCTCGCAACTGCACGAGCAATCGCTGCGCGGTGGCGCGGCGCGCAAGAGCGATCAGCGCATCGTCGAACTGATCACCGGCAGCGAGGCGCAGGTGCGCGTCTACGAACAGATGCAGCATGCCGCGCGGCACGAATTCCTCGGCATCGAGCGGCCGCCCTACGTGATGGGCGTCGCCAATCGCAATGCGGCGCAGGGGAGGGCGATCGCGCGCGGCGTGGTCTACCGCAACATCTGCGACAGCAGCACATTGGAATTGCCGGGCGCGCTCGATCGCCTGCGCGATCACACGGCCGCCGGCGAGACGACGCGCGTGTTCTCCGGCGTGCCGCTGAAGCTGGTCGTGGTCGATCGCAATATCGCGCTGATCCCGCTCAGCCTCGAACGCGTCTACGACGCCAGCCTGCTGGTGCGTTCGTCGACCCTGCTCGACGCGTTGTGCCAGCTGTTCGAGATGATGTGGGTGCGCGCCACGCCGCTGGTATTCACAGGTGCCGATGCGGTCGTGCAGCCGGAGTCCGCGCCGCGCCGGTCCGCCGACAGCGAACGCCTGCTCACGATGCTGGCGGCAGGTCTCAACGACAAGACCATCGCGCACGAACTCGACATCTCGATCCGCACGCTCGACCGGCGCGTGGTCGAACTCCTCAAAGGGCTCGATGCACGCACCCGCTTCCAGGCTGGCTGGCTTGCCGCGTCGCGCTTGCGCTCCGCTTCCGATTGAGTATCCGGATGGACGTCTAGACGTTTTGGCGGAAATCCGACATGTCGGAATCTCGCCGGGAATTCCGTTGACGCATGGCGATTGGCGAGCCGACACTCCAGGGCTAGTCGCCCTTTGCCAACGCCAGGATTCTCCATGAAGTGCAAGTCGTCGCTGCTGTACACCGCCATCCTGATCGCGTTGACGCCGGCGGTATCCGCGGCGAGCGCCCATCGCAGTGCGACCATGCGCTCCAGCGTCGCGGCCGCGCGCGGTGCGGCGCACGCGCCGATCAAGGCACCGGCCGGCGTCGGCGTACTGTACGACCAGAGCGAAGACTTCAGCGGCTTCGGCCTGCGCGTTGGTGAGTTCTCGAGCTCGTACAGCTCCTACGACTCGTACGGTGCGGACGACTTCGTGATCTCCGACGCTACCGGCTGGACCATCGAGGGCTTCAACTTCACCGCGTTTCCGACGCAGAACGCACCGTTGCCGACGACCGCGATCATCAACGTCTATCGCAGCAACGTGAACGTGCCGGGCGACACGGCGCTGTGCAGTGCGAGCGGCATTCCGACGACGTACGACCCGGCCAGCATGACGCTCAGCGTCCCCTTGCCCGAAGCCTGCGTGCTGCCGGCCGGACACTACTGGGTAGGCTTCGCGTTTGGTGAAGACGAGAACAGCTCGGCGACCGGCAACTGGGGGCAGATCACCTCACTGCACAACTCGCCAGCGGTCTGGCGCGCGCCGCACGAGTCGGACACCGATTGCCACGCCTGGAGCACGTTCAGCGCGTGCGGCTTCGACGAGCACGGCGAGCAGGACTATGCCTTCCAGGTGCTCGGCGTCGTCGGCGGCGCGAGCGGTGGCGGTGGTGACGGCGAATGCGCGGACGGCCAGCCGACCTGTCTTGCCCTCACGCTGGCACTCGACGATGGCAATGCGGCGACCTGCGGCAGCGCCAGTTCGCTGCAGGTGACGGTCGGCGATCGCGTGAACTATTGCTACACCTTCACCAACGCCTCGGCGCTGACCTTGAACTACCACACGCTGAGCGATGACGTAGCCGGTACATTCTTCAACAATCGGCCGGAGGAAGTCGCGCCGGGCTTCACCTACCAGTTCAACCGTGTCGTCACGATCCGCGGCGATCAATCGCCGACGGCGACCTGGCAGTCGCGCGACCAGTTGGCAAGCTATACGGCGGACGGCGCCGCGCCCTACGATTTCGTCGACATCACCGCCAATGGCACGCCGCTCGGCCTCGGCGATGACGATTCCGCCGCGGTCACGCTGCCGTTCTCATTCAATCTGTACGGCACAACCTCGAACCAGCTGTGCATCAACAACAACGGCATCGCGTTTTTCGCACGCGCCGAACCCTGCAGCGGCTACTACCAGACCTCCGGCATTCCCGCCGGCGGCCTGCCGGCATACGCGATCGCGCCGCTGTGGGAAGACCTCAGCGGCGGCACCGGCGAGGTCTACTACGCCAGCGTCGGCGATGCGCCGAACCGGCGCTTCGTGGTCGAGTGGTACGACCGCTCGCCGCTCGGCGGCGACGCGACCCAGGGCTTCACCTTCGAAACGATCTTCGACGAAGCCAGCGGTGCGCTCAGCTACCAGTATCAGAACACCGACGTCGGCGATGCCGGCTACGACGGTGGTGCGGCGGCCACCGTCGGCCTGCAGTACGACGCGTTCAACGGCACTGAGTTCTCGCAGAACAGCGCCGCGCTGGCGAGCGCGAGTGCGATCGGCTGGACGCTGCAAGCCAGCACCGCGTATACGAGCACGGCGCACGTGCAGGTGATGGCCACGGCGGCCGTGATCGGCGTCGTTCCCGCTTCGATCGAGGCGAGCGTCGCCGTCGGCGGCGCGGTGACGAATCCCCTCACGATCGCCAATACGGGCAACGTCGATCTCGACTGGAATCTCGCGACTGCGCCAGCGGTCACCTCGCTCAGCGGCTATTCGCGCTACACCATGCCGTACGGCGACCCGTTCGCCGGGCAGCACACCGGCACCGCGCCACGCGGCAAGCCGCGCACTACCAGCGCGCGCCCGCACATCCCCTTCGGCGGCAGTACCACAATCGCCTATGCCGAGCGGACCGGCGGCACGGGCGGCGACTACGTGCGCTTCGATCTGTCCAACCCGGCCGCTCCGACAACGATCGCGTCGTTGACGAACGAGGCGTTGTACGGCGGCGATTTCATCGGCAACGACTTCAGCAAGGAATACGTCATCAACGTGTATTCCAACCAGCTCGAGACGATCGACACCGATACGGGCGCCATCACGGTGATCGGTGCGTTGTCGAGCGATTCCGCGTTCACCTGGTCGGGCCTCAAGTGGGATCCGGTCAGCAACACCCTCTACGCGGTGGCGGTGGATGGCACCGATTCGCACAGCACGCGTCTGTACACGGTCGATAGCGCGACCGCGGCGCTGACGTACATCGCCGACATTTCCGGCGTCGATACCGGTGGCGGTATCACGGTCATCGATATCGCGATCGACCAGGCCGGGCGCATGTACGGCGTGGAAATCGCCGGCGACGATTTCATCGCAATCGACAAGACCAGCGGAGCGGCCGAAGTGGTCGGCTCGATCGGATTCGATGCGGGGTTCGCCGAGGGACTCGACTTCGACGACTCGACCGGGCTGCTGTACTTCGCCGGCTACGATGTCGGCGCCGACACCGGCAATCTGTACACGATCAACCTTGCCACCGGTCACGCCGATCTGGTCGCGCCGACCGGCAACGGCGACGAGTTCGACGCGCTCGCCATCGCCGCCTTCAGCCGCGGCGCCTGCACGACACCGGGCGACGTGCCGTGGCTCGCGTTCGACCAGAGCAGCGGCGCGACCACGCCGGGCAGCAGTTCCAGCGTCAGCGTCACCCTCGACGCCGCCGGACTCGACGCGGGCGTCTATGCGGCAACGGTCTGCATCGCGAGTAACGATCCGCTGCATCCGTCGACGGCGGTGCCGATCCATCTGCAGGTGGGTGCGGCCGATGCGATCTTTGCGGATGGCTTCGATACTCCCGCGCCCTGAGTCGCGTCGTCGGCACTCGCCGCGCATCGTAAGATGCGCGGATGGACTATCGATTCGGGCCCTGGCGCGTCGCCACCCAGGCCCGCGAACTCTGGCGCGACGGCGACTTGCAGCCGGTCGCGCGCCGCGTGTTCGAATGCCTGGCTTATTTGATCGAGCATCGCGAGCGCGCGGTCGGGCGCGACGAGCTCGTCGCCGCGCTGTGGGGCCGCGTCGACGTTGCCGACGTGCTGGTCAGCCAGCTCGTTGCGCGCGCGCGCAAGGCGATCGGCGACGAGGCGCAGGCGCAGCGTGCGATCCGCACGATTCCCGGCTTCGGTTACCGCTGGGTGATGCCGTTGGATGCGTCGGCGCCGGTGGACGTGGCAGCCGATCTGCCGGCGGCGGCAGGCACGACGCCGGCAGCGCAGGAACCGCCGCCGGCGCCTGCCGTCGTCGTCGCCGCAGCGCCACGCATGCAGGCACGCCTGTGGCTGTTCGCGCTTGCGCTCGCGACCTTGGCCCTCGCGGCTGCCGGTACGTGGCATTGGCGTTCGCTGCATTCGGTGCAACCCCTCGCAGCGACGTCCGCCAATGCCGTCATCGTGCTGCCGTTCGACATCTCCGCCGCACACGACCCCGGCTGGTTGCGGCTCGGCGCGATGGATCTGATCGGCGAACGTCTGCGCGCTGCGGGGCTGGCGGTGCCACCCAGCGAGAGCGTGCTGGTCGCGTTGCATGCGCAACCGGGCAGGGGCGATGACGCCGCTGCCAACGCCGCGGCGACGGCACTCGGCGCGCGGCTGATTGTGCGCGGGCGTGCCGAGCAACTGCGCGAGGGCTGGCGCATCGAACTCGGCGCGACCGATGCGCAGGGCGCGCGCCACACCGTCACTGCCGTGCGTCCGCTGCCGACCGAGGCGGTGCGCCAGGCCGGCGATCTGCTGCTCGCCGCACTCGGCCACGCCGATGCCGCGGCCAACCAGGCGAACGAAAACGATGCGCTCGACGAACGTCTGCAGCGGGCGCAGGCGGCGATCCTCGCCAACCAATTCGCCGCCGCGCGCGAGATACTCGATCAAGCCGATCCGGCTGACCAGGACGATCCGCGTCTGCGCTATCGCCTCGCGCAGATCGACTTCCACAGCGGCCGCCTGAGCGAGGCGGACGCCACGCTGCGCAGCCTGCTCGCCGATCCGAATCTGCTGCCAGGCGGCCTGCGCGCGAACGCGCTCGTCGCCCGCGGCATGCTGGCGATGCGCCGTGGCGACTGTGCCGACGCCGAAGCGTTTTATGCGCAAGGCGCCGACCTGCTCGAGGGCGGCGACAAGTCGCTCGAGCAGGGCAATGCGCTGGCCGGGCGCGGATTGGCGCGCACCTGCCTGCGTCAGTTCGACGCCGCGGCGAACGACCTCGGCCTCGCGCGCACGCGCATGACCAGCGCCGGCGATCGGCTCGGTCTCGCCCGCGTCGACAACTACCTCGGCCTGCTCGATGCCGATCGCAACCGGCTCGCCGATGCGCTGGTCGACTTCCGCGATGCGGCGGCGACCTACGAGCGCTTCGGCGCAATCGATGCGTTGCGCGCGGCACTCAGCGGCCAATTGCAGGTGCAGATCGACCTGCTGCAACACGCCGATGCCCTGGCGACCAGCGAACGTCTGTGGGCCTTGCGCGAGCGAGTACCGGATGTCGGCCAGCGTCTTGCGCTCGACGCCGACCGCGCGCGGGCGCTGATCGGCGTCGGCCATCTGCAGGCGGCCGCGCAAGCGCTCGCCGCCGCCGACGCGGATCTTG
Source organism: Dokdonella sp. (assembly GCA_040005635.1). GTDB lineage: Bacteria > Pseudomonadota > Gammaproteobacteria > Xanthomonadales > Rhodanobacteraceae > Dokdonella_A. The sequence goes on from JBDTYM010000087.1 coordinate 12,140, forward strand.
CTCAGCCCGCGCAGGCGAGCTACGCGCGCGATGTGCATGCCGAACGCGCGCGCCTGGCCGCGGCGAACGGTGACACGGCATCGACGATCGTCGAGGCGCGCAAGGCGCTCGCCGACTGGCCGCCACTCTCCGACGATGCGCGCCGCGCATCGACCGAACTGTTGCTGCAACGCGCGCTGTTCGCGACGACATCGACGACGGCTGCGCACGCGCAGGAAAGTACCGATGCGCCAATCGAGTCGCCGACGGCGGGGGTGATGCGCGCGGAAGCGGCGCAGGCGAGCGGGGACGCCGCGTCGGCCGAGCGTCTGTTCAAGCAATCGCTGGCAACCGCCGAGGCCGAGGGCGTGCCGTCGACGACCGCGCTCGTCGCCATCGCCTACGCCGATTGGCTGCTCGCGCGCGATCGTTCGCAGGACGCCGCCGATGTCGGCGGACGCGTTGCGCGCTGGGCCGAACGCGACTTCGATTGCGCACTGCTGCAGGTCGCCCTCTACCGCGCGCTCGGCCGCGACGACCTGCGCGCCGCCTCGCTGCACCAGGCCGAGGCGCTCGCCGGCGAACGCGCGATTCCGGCCGCGCTGCGCACGGCGGTCGCTGTCGCACGTATCCGCTAGCCCACGCTTGGGTTATTGCCCGGTCCAGCTGCGTCGCAGCCGCGTGCTCCTGCGCGCGATCGGGGTGCACGCGCAGGCAGGCGCACGCGATCCTCCGAACGGTCGCGTTCACGGGGTAGCCGACGGCTCGGTGGGGCCGGCAGCGGCCATCGCAACGACTTTTCTTCCTTTCGGCTAGCGATTTGCTATCGAAGTGCTATCGCTCGCGAATGCATCGCGCAGCCGCTGCGCACACAGTCGGTGGCGTTCGTCATGCATCCGTCATGCATCCGTCATGTCCGCAGCCGCGGCGCCGACCGTCATCCCTCATGCCACCGAGATCGACCCGATGTCCTTCAGACTTGCCGTGTTGCTCCTGTCGACTGCCGCTCTGGCGCCTGCCGCGATCGCGCAGGCTCACAGCGGCCATCCCTCGCCGCCGCGCCTGCAGCCGGTCACGCTCAGCGGCACCGGCACGTGCTCGCCCGACGGTCTGTGCCTCGCGGTGACCCTCGCGCTGGCCGATCCGTCCAATCCGCAAGCCTGCGGCAGCCAGACCAGCATCGTCGCCGATGTCGGCGACCAGATTTCATGGTGCTACACGCTGACCAACAACAGCACGCAGACCGTCAGCTGGCAGACCTTGTCCGACAGCGTCAACGGCACGCTGTTCTCCGAGTTCCAACAGGCGATGGCGCCGGGGCAGAGCCTCCAGTACGTCAACCTCGCGATTGCCGGCACCGTCATCGACACCGACGTCAGCGCAACCTGGAGCGCCAGCGTGGCGCGGCCGAGCTACACCTTCGACGATAGCGTCGCCTACGACTTCATCGATGCCAGCGACGCCACCTTGCTCGACCAGAGCGGCGGCTTTCCGTCCGGCCGCACCGCAGCGGTGCAGGCGCCGTTCCCGATCAACTTCTTCGGCACCGTCACCGACCAGCTGTGCATCGGCGCAAACGGAGCGATCGAGATCGGCACCACGATCTGCGCGATCCCGATGACCTACGCATTCCCGGCGACGTATTTCGACATGGCGATCGCGCCGGCGTGGAGCGGCTACACCGACAGCGTGGGTTCGATCTACACCAAGACGCTCGGCAGCACGCCGGGGCAGCGCCAGTTCGTCGTCGAATGGAAGGACATGCAACTGGACTTCCCGACCCTGCCGGGCTTCACCTTCGAAGTCGTCATGGACGAGGCGAGCGGCACGTATCGGTTCCAGTACCAGTCGACAGGCGATGGCTCGGGCGCTTTCGGCGATGCGGGCAGCCAGGCCGTATCGGGCCTGCAGGTCGATACGACCACGGGGCTGCAGTATTCCTACTTCACGCCGACGCTGACACCGGGCAAGGCGATCCTGTGGACGCCGCAACAACCCGACGCGTTGTCGACCAGCGCCAGTGTGCACGCCGACATCGGTGCCGCGCAGCTGGCCCTGCCGATCACCGAGATGGACGCGCAGGCGGCCGTCGGTATCCGCATCACGCAGCCGCTGGTGATCGGCAACGCCGGCAACCGCGCACTGACGTGGAATGCCGGCGAGTATCCGCCCGCCGCGGTGGCGCCGCTGTCGCGGCGCGCGATCGAAGCACCGGATGCGGTCCGACTCGCCACGATCGGCCAGCGTCATCCAGCGCAAGCGCCTTCGACGTATCCGTCGCGATTGCCCTCCGCGCGCTCGCTGCTCGGCGAACTCGGACTGCCGGCGTATGCCGTGCAGGTGACGCAGGGCGGCACGCTGCAGGACTTCATCCGATTCGATGTGTTCAATCCGGGTCAGGTTCAGGCGACCGTGATCGCACCGGACCTGTTCGCATCGAACGTGAACATCTCAGGCGGTGACTTCGTCGACAACGACTTCAGCCGCGAGTGGATGCTCGATTTCTTCAACCTGCTCTATACGTTCGACACGACCACCGGAGCGAAGACCCTGGTCGGCTGGCCGGTACCGCAGATGATCCAGGCGAATGAGCAGTGGTGGGGCACGTCGTGGGATCCGGCAACCGGCAACTTCTATGCGGTCAGCAATGCCAGCAATGGCTGGTCCGGCCTGTACTCGATCGATCTCACCACCGCGGCGGCGACGTTCATCGGGCAGATCGACATCGGCATGCAGACCAGCGTCGTCGACATCGCGGTCGACCAGAACGGCCTGATGTACGGCCTCGACACGGTCAACGACGCCTTGCTCGCGATCGACAAGAGCAGCGGCGCGGCCACCGTCGTCGGCCTCCTCGGCATCGATGCGTCGTACGCGCAAAGCATGAAGTTCGACCGCTCGACCGGCACGCTGTACTGGATGTCCTACGACGTCAGCGGCGCCGGCGCGGTCGCGACGATCGATCCCGTCACCGGCGCGGCGACCCCCGCAGTGCCGACCGGCAACGGCCGCGAACTGGTCGCCTTCGCAATCGCCAAGGCCGGCGGCGACTGCACACAACCGCTCGACGCCGCGTGGCTGACGCTGGAAACCACTTCGGGCACGGCGCAGCCGGGCGATCCATACGGCCTCTACACAGTCGACTTCGACGCGACGAACCTTGCGGCCGGCGAATACGACGCGACGATCTGCGTCTTCAGCAACGACCCGGCGTACCGCACGCACCCGGCCGCCGTGCCGGTGCATTTCAACGTAGCGCCCGGCGACAACGACGCGATCTTCAGCGACGGCTTCGACGGCTGAGTGCGCGAAGCGCGCGGCGCTTTCGCAGCGCCGCGCACAGTTGAAGGCATCGGCTTGACTCCCAGGCCGATGTCCGCCCAGAGGCGCCCGCTTCGTGCGGGCGCCTTTTTTATTTCGTGAGTTTTATTTGGTGAGCCTGCTGAGCGGGTGGAGCGTCGAGCGCGATACGCTTCGTCGTTGCTGCGACGAAGCGGATTGAGCGGCTTTCGCAGGCAGCGGATTGCCGATCTGTTGCCTGGCGTCATGCGCGGGGGTTGCGCAGCGCGGCCGTCGGAAAATGCACCCCGAAGGGATTGCGATTGGGTGCAGCTACGCGAATTGTCAACTTACGTGCAAAGCTGCAACGAGCCTGTCGCACGGGACGGGTAAGTCTGCTAGATATCCGGGCACGCGAAGGGGCGCTGGCGTGGGGAGGCGGGAGTCAATTCCGATTGGAGTTGTCGGTCGAGTGCCTCGTTGGAGGACCGGGGTGTTGCGGGATGCCTGCGAGATTGGATTGAGGTTGCCGAGCCATGGTCGGCCTTTGGAGAACGCAGTGGAATCATCTTCCGCAGGTGACGTCTGGTTGATCGGTGAAGACACACTCTTCGCAGTGTGCGTGGCTGCCGGAAAGGGCGTAAGTAAATGTACCTGGAACCATTTCCTTGGAACCATTTCCTTGATGATCAGCCCGGTGAGGACACACTCGTCGCGGCGTATGCGCCTGCCGGAAAGCGCGTAGGAAAATGGATCCAGACCCTTTCTTCAATAGACTCTTCTGATATCTGGACTGCCTTCGGGGACGCTGAATGTCTGCCAACATAGAGCGC
>JBDTYM010000088.1:0-16189 GCA_040005635.1 Dokdonella sp.
CGTCGGTGAACAGCGGCAGGGTCTTTTCGAGATTGATGATGTGAATCTTGCCGCGCGCGCCGAAGATGTACGGCGACATGCGCGGATTCCAGTAACGGGTCTGGTGACCGAAGTGCACGCCAGCTTCGAGCATCTGGCGCATGGTGACTTGAGGCATTGCATTATTCCTTCATAAAGTGGAATCGAAGCGAGCTTCTCGTGGAAAGTCCGCACAGGGATGTGCGGGCTCTTGCGAGGGACTCGCGTAACGATTCCGGGGTTGGACCTCCACGCACCCGCCGCGTGCGACTCCTTGCGGAGCACCCCGAACGCGGTGACGATGCGTGTGCGGATTCGGCGTTGCCGCCGTCGCGTTTCATGCAGCGAGGATTGAATCCGAACGCCGCGGAACGCATTTGATCTGCCGGAACGGCATAGGAAGCCGGCTGACAAATCCGTAAGATTGTAAACCGGACAGCGTGTCCGTCACAAGTTCATGGTGTTGCGGGCGTCTACGGGGCGAAACCGCCGCCGCCCATTGCCGAGGAAAGCATGCCTGTTACCGTCAAGACTCCGGACCAGATCGAGAAGATGCGCGTCGCCGGCGGCCTCGCCGCCGAAGTGCTCGAAATGCTGGTTCCGCACGTGAAGCCCGGCGTCAGTACCGAGGAAATCGACCGCCTCGCCTACGAGCACATCGTCAATGTGCAGAAGGCGATTCCGGCCAACGTCGGCTACAAGGGGTTCCCGAAGACCCTGTGCACCTCGGTCAACCACGTCATCTGTCACGGCATCCCGAACCCGGGCAAGGTGCTCAAGGACGGTGATATCGTGAACATCGACGTTACCGTGATCAAGGATGGCTGGCACGGCGACACCAGCCGCATGTATCTGGTCGGGCAGCCTTCCGTGCTCGCCAGGCGCCTGGTCGACACGACGCTGGAGGCGATGCTGCTCGGCATCGGTCAGGTGCGCCCCGGTGCGACACTCGGCGATATCGGCCACGCGATCCAGCAGCACGCCGAAGCGCAGGGTTTCTCGGTGGTGCGCGAATACTGCGGCCACGGCATCGGCCAGATCTACCACGAGGACCCGCAGGTGCTGCACTACGGCCATGCCGGTGCCGGCATGAAGCTGCAGAAGGGCATGACCTTCACGGTCGAGCCAATGATCAATGCCGGCAAGCCGCAGACGCGTCTGCTGCCCGACGGCTGGACCGTCGTCACCAAGGATCACTCGCTGTCGGCGCAGTGGGAGCACACGATCGCGGTCACCGACGACGGCTACGAAATCCTGACCGCGTGGCCGAGCGCGGCCTGATGGACACCGCGGCGCGCGCAGCATCGTCGCACGCGCGCCTGCCCGAGCTGCCGCGCCTGCCGCCGGCGATGCCGCGCAGTGGCGTCTCGGCCGAAGCGCGGCTGGCGCTGCGCCAGGTGCTGGATGATGTCGACCGCAGCCTCGCGCGAGCGTTCCGCGACGGCGCAGATGCGCGCGAGCTGGTGCGTCTGCGCGCGCGCGCGATCGAGAACGTCGTCGTGCATGTCTGGCAGGCCTGCGTCGGCGAAGCGGCCGACTGCGCGTTGTTTGCGGTGGGCGGCTTCGGTCGCGGCATCCTGTTTCCGCACTCGGACGTCGACCTGCTGGTGCTCGTGCAGCCGGCCGGAGCGGCACGCCAGGCGCGTGCATTCGAGGCGTTCTTCACCTGCCTGTGGGATCTTGCCGTCAAGCCGGGTCATGCGGTGCGCACGCCAGCCGAATGCCGCGAGCTGGCGGCCACCGACGTCAGCGTGTTCACGGCGCTGCTTGATGCGCGGGTGCTCGCCGGCGATGGCGCGCTGGTGAGCGCGCTCGGTGAGATCGTCGACGATCCGGCGCTGTGGCCGCCGGCCGCGTTCTTCGCGGCCAAGCGCGCCGAGCAGATTGCGCGTCACGCACGCTACAACGACACCACCTACAACCTCGAACCGAACCTCAAGGAAGGTCCAGGGGGCTTGCGCACGCTCGATCTGATGCGCTGGCTCGGTCGCCGCATCGACGGCGCCGGCGACTTCGCCGCGATGGTCGAGCACGGCCTGCTCGATGCGACCGAGCGTGCCGCGCTGGAGCGCTCGGAGGCGACGCTGTATCGCTACCGTTTCGCCTTGCACCTTGCGGCCGGGCGGCCAGAGGAGCGTCTGCTGTTCGACCACCAGCGCCGCCTTGCCGCCGATCTCGGTTATTCGGACGAGCACGAGAAGAATCTCGCCGTCGAACAGTTCATGCAGGGCTACTACCGCGCGGCGACGATCGCCGAGCGCCTGTGCGTGCAGTTCAAGGAGCGCTGCACCGAATTGCTGGAGCCGGTCGAAACGGCGCCGCGCGAACTCGATGCGGATTTCATCGCGGTTGGCCCGCGCCTCGAGTTGCGCAAGGCCGATCTGTTCCTGCGCCAGCCGCGTTCGATGGTCGACGTGTTCGCCGCTCTGCTCGACCACGCGGAATTGCGCGGCTTGTCGTCGCAGACGATGCGCCTGCTGCAGCGCGCATTGGCGCGCCATCGCGGCGGTTTCGCCGATGATCCGAGTGTACTGGCCGCGTTTCTCGCGCTGTTGCGGCGCGGCGCGCCGGCGGTCGAGGCGCTCGCGCGGATGAATCGGCATGGCGTGCTCGCGGCGATCCTGCCGATGTTCCGCCGCGTCGTCGGCCGCATGCAATACGACCTGTTCCACGTGTATACGGTCGACGAGCACACATTGCGCGTGCTGCGCAATGTCGCGCGCTATGCCGAGCCTGCCGCGCGCGAGGAATTTCCACTCGCGTGCAAGGCGTTCGAGACGCTCGACAAGCCCGAGCTGCTGCTGCTCGCCGGCTTGTTTCACGACATCGCGAAAGGCCGTGGCGGCGATCATTCGATGCTCGGCGAGGAGGACGCACGCGCGTTCGGTGGCAAGCTCGGACTGGCCGAACCCGACATCGACCTGATCGCCTGGCTGGTGCGCTGGCACCTGCTGATGAGCGTGACCGCGCAGCGCCAGGACATCACCGATCCGGAGATCGTGCACCGCTTTGCGACCCAGGTCGGCGATCTCGAGCGACTCGATCATCTCTACCTGCTGACGATCGCCGATATCGCCGGCACCAATCCGAAACTCTGGAACGAATGGAAGGCGCGCCTGCTGGCCGACCTGTATGTCGCTGCACGCTATTCGCTGCGCGCCGGGCTCGACCAGCCGCCGCATGCGGCGGCGCGCGCGCAGGAGTGCCGTGCTCGCGCATTCGAACTGCTGGTCGCCGATGGCCTCGACGCGGCACAGGCGCAGCGATTGCTGGCCGACTTTCCGGCCGCCAGTTTCCTGCGTCATCGACCCGAGCAAATCGCCTGGCAAGCGCACGCCCTCGAGCGTTGCGGCGACGCCGATCTCGTCGTTGCGGTGCAGCCGCGCTCGACGCGCGGCGGCAGCAGCGAGTTGTTCGTGCACGCGCTGGATCGCGACGGCCTGTTCGCGGCGATCGCGGCAACGCTGGACCGGCTCGGCTTCGACGTGGTCGATGCGCGTCTGCTCGCGTCCACGCGCGGCATCGTGTTCGATACCTTCGAAGTGCTCGACGCCGGTACCCTGGCCGAGCTGAGCGCGGAACGCGCCAGCGAACTCGAGGCCGCGCTCGCACGCGTGCTGGCCAAGCCGGACCTCGACGCGCGCGTAGCGCGCCGCAACCTGCCGCGACGCCTGCGTCATTTCCAGCGCGTGCCGCAGATCGAATTCAGTCGTGCCGGCCAGGCGACTCAGCTGGCGCTGGTGTGCAGCGACCAGCCCGGCCTGCTCGCGCAGGTCGCGCAAGCGTTCCGCGAGGCACGCGTACGTGTGCACGACGCGCGCATCGCGACTTTCGGCGAGCGCGCCGAGGACTTCTTCATACTGACCGACGAAGACAACCGCATGCTGATGGAGCCGCTGCAGCAGACGCTGCGCGAGATTCTGCTGCACAGCCTCGGCAACCCCGAATCGAACCTGCAAGAGAGCCCGCATGTCATCGCATGAAACCCTGATCGACGACGCCTGGGAGCGTCGCGACGCTCTCGCCGACGGCGAGATTTCCGGGCGTTTGCGCCCGGCGATCGAACAGATCCTGGATACGCTCGAGTCGGGCAGGGCGCGCGTCGCCGCGCCCGACGGCAATGGCGGTTGGCACACCCATCAATGGCTGAAGAAGGCGGTTCTGCTGTACTTCCGCATCAGCCAGAATCATCTCGTCGATGGCGGTCCGATGGCTGCATTCGACAAGGTGCCGCTGCGCTTCGCCGGCGCCAGCGAGGCGGACTTTCGCGCGACCGGCGCGCGCGTGGTGCCCGGAGCACTGGTACGTCGCGGCGCGCATGTGGCGAAGGACGCCGTGCTGATGCCGAGCTACCTCAACATCGGCGCGTACGTCGGCACCGGCACGATGGTCGACACCTGGGCTACGGTCGGCTCGTGTGCGCAGATCGGCGCCAACGTGCACCTGTCCGGCGGTGTCGGCATCGGCGGTGTGCTCGAGCCGCTGCAGGCCAATCCGACCATCATCGAGGACGGTTGCTTCATCGGCGCACGCTCGGAAGTCGTCGAAGGCGTCATCGTCGAAACGGGCAGCGTGATCGGCATGGGCGTATTCCTCGGTCAGTCGACCAAGATCTACGACCGCGCGACCGGCGAAGTCAGCTACGGCCGCGTGCCGGCGGGCAGCGTCGTCGTTGCCGGCTCGTTGCCGGCCGCCGATGGCAGCCACAGTCTATATGCGGCTGTCATCGTCAAGCGCGTCGACGCGAAGACGCGCGCGAAGACCAGCATCAACGAACTGCTGCGCATGTAGTGGGGCGTTTGCCAGCGACCCGATGCGTTCATCGGGCCCGATGCGTTTATCAGGTTATATCGCGCGCCAGCCCACTCTTGCAGGGAATCGTTTCGCATGACGATCACGATGTATGGCCTCGACAAGTGCGACACCTGCAAGAAAGCGCGCAACTGGCTCGATCGCAAGAAGATCGCCTATGACTTCGTCGACTATCGCGAACATCGCGTGCCGTCGGCGACGCTGAAGGAGTGGGCGCGCCAGGCCGGTGGCTGGGACAAGCTGGTGAATCGTTCGTCGACGACCTGGCGTGCGCTGCCGACGGCACGCAAGACGCCCGGCAGCGATGCCGAGTGGACCTTGCTGATCAAGGAATATCCGGTGCTGGTGCGGCGTCCGGTTCTGCTGCTCGCGGACGGCAGTGTTCAACAGGGCTTTACCGACAAGCTTTACGCGAAGCTGTTTGGATAGCGCTGTCTGAGCGCGTTTTTCAAATGATTCCCCCACGATTTTCGTGGCCGCTCGAGAGAGTGTTTCGATGTCCGAAGTCTTCGATCTTGTGCATGAACTGATTCGCCGCGTCTCGCTGACGCCGGACGATGCCGGCTGTCAGCCGTTGATTGCCGCACGACTCGCAGAGGCGGGTTTCACGATCGAGCGGTTGCGCCACGGTGCCGTCGACAATCTGTGGGCGACGCACGGTGGTGATGGTCCCGTGCTCGCCTTCCTCGGCCACACCGATGTCGTGCCGAGCGGTCCGCTCGACGCCTGGAGCAGTCCGCCGTTCGAGCCGGCCGTGCGCGATGGCCGTCTATACGGCCGCGGCGCGGCAGACATGAAATCTGGGGTCGCCGCGATGGTCGTCGCGCTGGAGCAATTCGTGCGCGCCTATCCAAGCCATGCGGGTACCGTTGCGCTGCTGCTGACCTCGGACGAGGAGGGCGCCGCGGTGGATGGCGTGCGCCGCGTCGCCGCGACGTTGTGCGAGCGCGGGCAGCGCATCGACTGGTGCGTGGTCGGTGAGCCTTCGTCGAAGGAACGACTGGGCGACCTGATTCGCATCGGCCGGCGCGGATCGCTGACCGGGCGTCTGACCCTGCACGGCGTGCAAGGTCACGTCGCCTATCCGGACAAGGCGCGCAATCCGATCCATGCGCTGGCACCGGCGCTGGCCGAGCTTGTGGCGACGCGCTGGGATGATGGCAATGAGGCGTTCCCGCCGACTTCGATGCAGATATCGAACCTCAATGCCGGCACCGGTGCCGACAATGTGATTCCGGGCGAACTGCACGCCGTCTTCAATTTCCGCTTCGGCACCGCCAGCAGCAGCGACAGTCTGCGCGAGCGTGTCGAGGCGATCCTGCGTCGTCACGCCATCGACTTCGTCTCTGACCCAAGTCGATCCGATGGAAGCCGCCTCGACTGGTGGCTGTCCGGCGAGCCGTTCCTGACCCGCGCCGGCGCGCTGCGCGACGCGACCCTTGCGGCCATTCGCGAGCTTTGCGGCATCGAGCCCGAACTCAGTACCGGCGGCGGCACCTCGGACGGGCGCTTCATCGCACCGCTCGGAGCCGAAGTTGTCGAGCTTGGGCCGAACAATGCGAGCATCCACAAGATCGACGAGCACATTGCGCTCGACGAACTCGAGCGCCTGCCGGCGCTGTATCGCGCGATCGCCGAACGGCTCCTGCTGGACGAGAACGCTGCGCAGCAGTAGGCAAGCCCGTCTGGCCCGGCCAGAATGCACGCATCGGCGCATCCGGGAGACCGCGTGGATATCCGTGAAGATCTCGCCGCCGCGATCGGCAACACGCCGCTGCTGCGCTTGCGCCGTGCCTCGCAGCTGACCGGCTGCGAAATTCTCGCCAAGGCCGAATTCATGAACCCGGCCGGCTCGATCAAGGATCGCACGGCGCTCGGCTTGCTCCTGGACGCCGAGCGGCGCGGCCTGATCAGAAGCGGCGGCACAATCGTCGAGGGCACCGCCGGCAACACCGGCATCGGCTTGGCGATGCTCGGCCTCAGCCGTGGCTATCGCACGATCATCGCGATGCCGGATTCGCAAAGCCGCGAGAAGGTCGATGCGCTGCTCCTCGCCGGTGCCGACGTGCACCGGGTGCCGGTGGTCGCCTATACCGATCCCAATCATTACTCGCACGTGGCGCGCCGCATGGCCGATGACCTCAACCAACGCCAGCCCGGCAGTTCCTGGTTCGCCAACCAGTTCGACTGCACCGCGAACCGCGACATCCACGCGGCGACGACCGCCGTCGAGATCTGGCAACAGACGTCTGGACGTCTGCACGGCTTTGTTTGCGCGGCCGGTACCGGCGGTACGCTGGCCGGCGTCAGCCGGGCGCTGAAGGCGCGGCGCGCGGATATCCTGATTGCGTTGGCGGACCCGGCAGGTTCGGCGCTCGCGCACTACGTCAACCACGGCGAACTGAAGGCCGAGGGCAGCTCGATCACCGAGGGCATCGGCTACAGCCGCGTCACGGCGAACTTCGAAGGCACGTCGATCGATCGCGCCTGGTCGATCGCGGATACCGAATCGGTGCCGTGGGTGCATGCGCTGATGGCCGAGGAGGGTTACAGCGTCGGCGGCTCCAGTGGCGTCAACGTCGCCGGCGCGATCCGGCTCGCGCGCGAACTCGGGCCCGGCCATACGATCGTCACCGTGCTTGCCGATGCCGGCACGCGCTATCAGGCCAAACTGTTCAATCCGGCTTTCCTGCGTGAAAAGGCACTGCCGGTGCCGGCCTGGCTCGATCGCGCGTTTCCAGCGTGATGGCGCCCGCCGCAACGATGCTCTGGCGCGGACTTCTGCACGCCGCGCTGGCGATGTCCGCCGCTGCGCTGGCTGCGTCGCCGATCCTGCAGGCGCCTGTAACAGGCTCATCCACGGGCAACGCGCCTACTTGGGTCTGGGGCGGCAGTGCCGAGCTCAGTTTCAATCCGGACGCGCTCGCGAGCTTCGGCGTGCAGGTCGATCAGGTGACGGCCGCTTCGTCGCGCAGCGCCGGACTGCCCGGCAAGCGCTACGACGTATCGGCCTTCACGGCGCTGGCGGCCAGCAGCCTCGAAATCCTGCGCGACGGCGCGGCTGTCACTGGCATCGGCGAAGGCGCGTTGCGCTTTCGTGGCGGTCTGATCCTGCGCCATGCGCGCGGCAACGTCGACCTTCGCGGATTCGTGCTGCGCGCGAATCCACAGACGCACGTCGGTATCGAACTCGCAGACTTGAACGGAGTCGTTTGGCTGACCGCCGATCACGCCCACTTCGGTTTCGCTGACGATCACTCCGGCCGCTTCACAATGCGGCACATGAACCTGCGACTGTCGCCACGCTTCGCAGACCTGCTCGGACAGCCGCAGCTGGCCGGTTATCCGATCGGCAATCTCGAGTTCGTGTCGCTCGCTCGTGCCGACGAGCCCGGCGCCGCGAAGCTCGGCGGCGTGTGCAGTGCACCGTGGCCGGCACCGGATCTGCGCACCGATATCCAGCTGACCATCGCGAATCTCAGCGGCTTCTACGATGCCGTCTACGCGCCGCGCTGCGGGTTGCCGCCGTTGCCGGACGGCGGCGCCTGCACGGCGGTCAGCACGAATGGAAAACTGGTGCTCGGCGCCGACGCCAGCCTGCGCAATGCCGGCCAGACCGCGGTGCCGTGGCATGCTCATTTCAGCGGCGACTTCGCGCCGTACGGCAACGACCAGCATCCGTACCTGATCTGGAATCTCTATCGCATCGACAGCGCGGGGCGCATCAAGCAGATCGGCGCATCAGGCGTGAAGCACGCGTTCTATTCGATCAATCTGAATTGCGGTTGCGCCGACGGCAATGTGATCTGGCCAGGCTGCGAGGACGTCTACTCGCTCAGCAGCAACGACAATGGCGGTGGCACGGCCGAACAGAATCTGGCGCCGCGCTCCGAGATCATCCCGCATACCGGACAGTGGGGCCGTTGCGGGTCGGTGTGGGACGGCGATTGCGACGGCGCGATGGATGCGGACAGTGGCGCCGAGGACCTGTACCGGTTCCGCCTGCTGGTCGACGAAAGCGACCTGCTGCCGCCGCTGAGTCAGGGCGCGCGCTACTTCTTCGAATACTGGTATGTCGTCCGCGACGACAGCAATCTTTACAACTCGATGGGCTATCGTGAAATTCTTCCGGTCAAGAGCGTGGCCGCGTGGTCGATCGGACTGGTCGGCGAAGACGCGGCGGATCACGACTTCTTCCAGGGCCCGGCGATCAATCGCTGGGTCGACCCGGATTCGCCGCCGGCGAATGCGCTGAATCGGGAACTGGCGACGCCGCTCGGACGCGCACGCATCGCAGCGAAGGCGACCGATCTCGGTGGCGGTCGCTGGCGTTATGAATACGCCGTCATGAACCTCGACTACGCGCATGCCGAAATCGACCCTGCGCATGCGCGGGAGCCAAACATGAAACTGCTGTCGAACCACGGTTTCGTGCGCCTCAGCGTGCCGCTGCCGGAGGCTGTGAATGTGACGGACGTCCGCTTCGACGATGCCAACGACGATCCGACCGATGATTGGAGCGCGGCTATCGCCGATGGCGCGCTGACGTGGAGCGCTCGGACGGGCGCGACCGCTTTGGACTGGGGTGTGCTGTACCACTTCGAGTTCGTCGCCGACGTGTTGCCTTCGGATAACGCGATCGAACTGGCCGGTGCTGCGACAGCGAGCGAGCCGGAATCGTCGTATGCGCTGGCCTTGCTCGGCCCGCGCGTGGACGCTGCAGGGCCGAATGCTCGCGCACACTCACACCACGCATTTCCGCCGGGCTTTCCGCACGCCTCCGTACGTTCAGGCGAACGATGAATCGCTGAGTGCGCTTGCGCTGGACGCGTCTGCGCCCCGGGGTTGCGCTGGCCCTGCACGGCTGTGCTAGCCTCAGGGTTTGCCTTTGCTGCGAACGGAATCGTTGCCTCCTCAAGTTGACGGAAAGGGGAACTTGATGCGCAATTCGATCGTCGCTACAGCGTTGTTGAGCGTTCTGCTGGGCATCTCCGCTGCAGAGGCGGGTGTGATCTCGCAGTCGCTGCAGAGCAGTCCAGCGAGTGGCACCTGGCTCGCCTGGGGTGGTGAGACGCGGATTCATTTGAACCCGGACGCACTGGCACGATTTGGCGTCACGATCGTCTCCGTGCAGGGCGCTTCCGCGCGTACGATCGGTGTGGCCGGCAAGACGTACGAGGTCGACACGTTCCCGGCGCAGGAGGCGAGTGCGCTGCAGATCAACCACACCGGCAAGGTCGTCGACGGCCTCGGTGGCGGCGCGCTTCGCCATGCGGGCGGCTTGGTGCTGAAGGTCGGCGACAAGCAGATCGATCTGCGCGGGTTCTCGCTGCAGGCCAATGTGCCCACGAAGATCGGAATGGCCATAGCCGATGCGGCCGGAACGGTCTGGTTCACGACCGATCATGCGCATCCCGGTTTCGCGCGCGATAATCCAAACATCTTTTCGATGCGCGAAATGAACCTGCGACTGTCGCGGGCCTTCGCGCAGGCGATTGGCGATCCGTCGCTCGAAGGCTATCAAGTAGGCGGTCTCGATTTTCGTGCGCAGTCCAAGCCCGACGACACGCCGACGCCGGCTGGCGGCGTTTGCAACGCGCCCTGGCCCGGCCAAGGCCTGACCACCGACATCGAACTGGTCTATCGAAACGGCAACGCCAATTGGGACCGGCACGATGATTCGATCATGGTGCAGCGCTGCTCGTTGGGTTCGGACGGGGCTGCATCTTGCACGCCGTCGAGTACGACCGGCGGCGTCGTCATCGACCAGGATTCGAGCTTGGTCAACGTCGGGCAAACCGCGGTCGCTTGGTATTACCGCCTCTCCGGCGACTTCCCGCCCTACAACAACGACCAGCACCCGTTCCTGATCTGGAACCTCTACCGTCTCAATGCCGATGGCAGCATCAAGCAGATCGGCGTGTCGGGCGTGAAGCACGCGTTCGAGACGGTCAACTACGTCTGCGGCTGCGGCGACGGCAACGTGATTTACCCGACCTGCGAGGACACCTACGCAGTCTACAACAACGACACCAGCGACTTTCTCGGCCCGCGTTCGGAAATCGTTCCCTATCCGGGCATTTGGGGGCGCTGCGACTCCTTCCTCGACAGTAACTGCGACGGCAACGAGGACGACGGCGGCATCGCGCAGAACCTCTATGACTACCGCATGGTCGTCAAGGAAAGCGACATGCTCGCACCGCTCGCCACCGGTGCGCGCTATTTCTTCGAGTACTGGTACGTCATACGCGACGACCAGAACATCTACAACTCGATGGGTTATCGCGAAATCAAGCCGGTGAAGCAGGCGATGGGTACTTTCGGCAACACCGATACCGGCGGGTGGTCGGTGCAGATGGTCGACAATGTGCCGCCTGGCAACAATTTCCATTTGGGACCGGTGCTGAACCTGTGGGTCGATCCTGCTGCGCTTGCGCCGAACACCGACAATCAGGAGCTGGTCACGCGACTCGGCCACGCGCGTGTCGCCGTCAAGGCGACCGATCTCGGCGACGGCACCTGGCGCTACCAGTACGCGATCTCGAATTTCGACTATTCGCATACTCAGATCGATCCCGCGCATCCGGACGAGCCGAACATCAAGGTCGACTCGAATCACGGTTTCAGCAAGTTCAACGTACCGGTCGGCGCCGATGCGACGATCACGAACGTGCGCTTCGACGATGCCGACATCGACGCGACCAACGAATGGACCGCCACGACGGACGGCAGCGGCGTGACCTGGACGATGCCGGCGGGGCAGAACAGTCTCGACTGGGGCCATCTGTATCGCTTTGAGTTCACCGCCAACAAACCGCCTGCGAAAGCTGCGGGGAGCGTGCACCTCACCGGCATCGCGACCGCCAGCGAGGCGGAGATCCCTTACGACGTCGCGCTGCTCGTGCCGGAGGGCATCGACGACACGGTCTTCAAGAACGGCTTCGAAGGATCGAACTAATCCATGAACTTGTGTCTGCGTTCAACGGCGAACGCCTGGTTCGCGTTGCTCATGCTGTCGATCGCCGCGCCGTGCAGCGCGGCGGACGTCGGCGATTGGTCCATGGTGTCGCGCGCGCTCGCATCAGCAGCGTCGGGCGGCTCGATCGCGATGCATGGTGCGGCGACGCGATCGCCGCACGGCGGCGCCACCGACTTCACGCCGCACGGCACGCAACCCGGGCTTGCCTTCGACATCCTCGCGCCGGAGTCACAGTGCAGCAGCTGCCACGCGACGGCTAGCGGCGATCCAGATTCGGCGCCGACGTTCCGCCCGTTCACGAGTTGGGGCGGCAGCATGATGGCCAATGCGACGCGCGATCCGCTGTTCTGGGCCGCGCTCGACGTCGCCAACCACGACGTGCCCGGCGTCGGCGACTACTGCCTGCGTTGCCACACGCCGCGCGGCTGGCTGCAGGGACGTGTCGTCAAGCCGGGATTCAATCCGCCGAACGATCCGGTCATGGGCGCGTCCGGCTGCCTGCTTTCCGGCGCGTACGATTCAGCGGACGACGTCAACAGCGACTTTGGCGGCGTCACCTGCCACTTCTGCCACCGCCTGATGCCGACCGGTCCGAACGGCGAGCCAGCCTATACCGACAACGCCAATGCCTGGGTCGACGACGTGCAATGTCCGACCGGCGGCGGTCCGTGCAGGCGCGGGCCGTACGACTACCCGCAAGGTGGTCCCGACCAGCCGCCGCCGCACGAGTGGGTGTATTCTGACTACCACACGCAGAGCGCGCTCTGCGAAAACTGCCACAACGTCAGCACGCCGGACACGGATACCGGTCCGCTGAAGACGCTGAAGCTGGACGACGGCACGGACACGACCTTGCCGTTTCCGATCGAGCGCACGTTCAACGAATGGCAGCAGAGCGACTACGCGCAAGCGTCGGGCGGGCAGACCTGTCAGAACTGCCACATGCCCGAGAGCGAGGATCCGGAGGCCACGGCCTGTGTATTTCGCGTCAACAACCGCACCGGCAACCTGCCGGTGCATGCGTTTGCCGGTGGCAACACCTGGGTTCCCGGCATCATCAAGGGCCAGTACGCCAACGGGATCAACAACAACGGCGGTTTCGACCGGTCCACGCTGTACGACCAGACGATCAACTGGGCGCGCGAACTGCTCGCCACCGCCGCTGCCGTTTCCACGACGATTCAAGCCTACACGCCACCCGGCAGCAGCGCCGGAACGCTGGCGTTGCAGGTCAAGGTCACCAACAACAGCGGCCACAAGCTGCCGACCGGCTACGCCGAAGGCCGTCGCATGTGGGTCAACCTGCAGGTCAAGGACGCCAACGGCCTGCTGGTCTTCGAAAGCGGTGCCTATGACAGCGGCAGCGGTGTGCTGACGATCGACGCGCAGGCGCGCGTCTATGAAGTGCTGCAAGGGATCTGGAACCATCAGGGAACTGGCGCCTGCGATGTCGAGGACGCCGCAGGCGACGCGATGTTCCACTTCGTGCTGAACGACTGCATCGGCAAGGACAGCCGCATTCCGCCGCTCGGCTTCAAGCCGGCGACCGCGAACGATCCGAACGGTTACGAGATGCGTCCGGTCGGCTTGACCTATCCGGAAACGTCGCCGGGCTCGGGCATCCTGGTCAACTACGACAGCGTCGACTACAGCGTGCCGGTGCCGGTTGGCGTCCAGGGACCGCTGACGGCGACCGCGCGGCTTTACTACCAGACCTCGAGCAAGGACTACATGGAGTTCCTGCGCGACCAGGCGGTGGAAAACAGCACGCCCGGCGAGAATGCGATGTGCATGGGCGCCGACAACCGGCCGTTCACGGTGGGTCCGCAAGGGCGCACGCGCGGCGAGTACGCCTATGGTCTGTGGAGTGGCGAACTCTTCGGCGATCGCATCTTCGCCAGTGGGTTCGAGGCTGGCGGCGCGCCTGGCTATGGCAAGTCGCCGCCCGAGCTGGTGCAGTTTGCATCGGCGACGACGAGTTCACGATGATCGGCTGGGCGGACCATTCAGTGCATGCGCGCGCCGCGCCAACGCGGGGTTGGGCGGCGCGCAGACGCTCGACCCGTGCGCTGCCGCCCGCCGCAGCCCGGTTTCTTGGCAGCGCCGGCGAGTGTAGGCGGGATGCTGCCACCGCCCGCGTGTGCGATAGTGTTTCAAAGGACGGTTTCGACGAGGGTCCACGGGCTCCGTGAACGCTGCAAGTGCAGCGGGCCGGATCATCCTGCGACCGGCGACTCCTGGAGGGAGCGCCGACGTCGCACTTCATGAATGGGGCAAACAATGAAGAAAGTTCTGTTGGTAGCATGCATCGCACTCGCCGGCATTTCCGCGGCGAGCGCCGGTGTGATCGATACGGCGAACAAGGCCGAGGGACAGCAGTCGTGGTCCGCATGGGGAGGCGAAATCGGCTTCCGCTGGAACACCGACCTGCTCGGCAATCTCGGTGTAACGGGCAAAGGCACTGGCGTGACCGTGCAACAGGATCTGCGCCGTCACGAATGGTTCGCGGTGCGCCAGAGCGGCGGCCTGCAGTTCGATGTCTTCAACGGATCGCTGCAGGGTTTCGCCGGTGGTTCGCTGCAGATGCGGGGCGGCTACGTGCTGTCCTTGCGCGACGGAACGAGGATCGATTTGCGCGACCTGTCGCTGCGCGCACGCGCCGACGATGCGCGCGTACTCGATCTGGTCAGCAGCGACGGCAAGGCGTGGTTCTACAGCGACCGCCTCATGTTCGAACTGGCGGATGACAACCACACGCTGGCGATTCGCGCTGGCGATGTCCGCATCAGCGAGGCCTTGGCCAACCGACTCGGCGTGCCTGAATCGGCGGGATGGGAAGTGGCCGACTTCGCAATGAATGCACAGGTGAACATCGTCGGCAGCAACGAACAGCCCGAGCGTGTTTGCAGCCCGTATCCATGGCCGAATGTTGCGGTACCCAGCGGCGGCGGCGCGGTATACCAGGCCGACCTCTTCATGCAGACGTTCTCGGTCGATCCGGCCGGCTGCCAGAGCTGCGACGGGCCCGGCGGCGCGCATGACGGTATCGCCGGCTTCGCGCCAACCTCGAGCCTGATCAACAACAAGAACCAGGGCACGGCGGTCGCGACGGTACCCGGCGATCCGCTCGGCACGAGTACGGCGCTCAATACCGCGAACATCGCCTGGTACACGAAGTTCACCGGCTCGCCGCCGAACTACAATCCGCCCTACAAGAACGACCAGCATCCGTTCCTGATCTGGAACCTGTATCGCATCAATGCCGACGGCAGCATCGAGCAGATCGGCCGTTCCGGCGTCAAGCATGCGTTCCTGACCATCAATGCCGCTTGCATGGATTCGTGCAACGACTCGCATTCGCTCGGCCTCGGCTGCGGCGACACCTATGGCAGCGGCAACAACGACAGCCCATCGGACATGGGGCCGCGTTCGGAGATCGTCCCGGCAACCGCGACCTGGGGACGATGCGGATCGATCTTCGATCCCAGCTGCAACGGCAGCGAACACAGCAACGGCAACACCTCGTGGACGCAGCGACTGCAGACGCATGAATCGCAGATCGATCCGGCGGCGAACGCGGGTGCGACCTACAAGTTCGAGTCGTGGTACATCGCGCGCGACGACATCAACATCTACAACTCGATGGCGTCGCTCAACGTGACCCCGCACTACTCCAGCAGCCAGTGGTCGCTGTCCAACCAATCCGGCTACCGACTGGGGCCGGCGATCGACCGCTGGGTCGACCCGACCGCACCCGGCGCCAATGCACTCAACACCGAACTCGCCAACAGCGAGGGCCATGCCAAGGTCGCGGTCAAGGCCACCGACAATGGCAACGGCACCTGGACCTATACCTATGCCGTGATGAATCTCGACTACGCGCGCGCAGTCACTCAGCCGCCCTCAGCCGGCGGTGGTCCCGATCCGCGCGTGCTCAGCAACAAGGGCTTCGACAGTTTCAGCGTCCCGGTTCCAGCGGGCAGCGCGGTGACTTCGATCGTCTTCCGCGATGGTGACCTGGATGCATCGAACGACTGGCAAGGGCGCGTCGTCAACGGCAATATCACGTGGTCGTCCAGCAGCCGCGAATCGCCGTCGCCGGGCGGCCGTCCTGGCGCAAAGCGCAACACGCTGGACTGGGGCACGCTGTACTCGTTCTCGGTCACCGTGAACCACGCACCAACGAACGGCAACAGCAGCCTGCATGTGGCACAGGCCGGTTCGCCGACGGCCTACTCGGTGGCTTCGCTGGTGCCGGGCAGCTGAGTCCTTGCGTCGCGCGGGCTGAACGCCGCGCGACGTCAGCCTGAAAATCCGACCGCCGTGCCCGCAAGGTGCACGGCGGTCTTTTTTGAGGGGTGATGCGCTAGTGTCCTGTCT
>JBDTYM010000089.1:0-15837 GCA_040005635.1 Dokdonella sp.
TCGGCGTGATCCCGACCTGGCTGTGGGGCAAGAAAGTCGCGATGACCGACATGCCGCAGATGGTCGCGTTGTTCAATGGCATGGGCGGCGGTTCCGCCGCGGCGATCGGCGCGAGCGAATTGTTCAAGTACGCGCACGCCGGCGCGATCACGCCGCCGCTGGCGGCACTTGCGCTGGCCACCATCGGCGCGTTGATCGGCTCGATCTCGATGACCGGCTCGATCATCGCCTGGGCCAAGCTCGACGGGCGCATGGACAAGCGCTTCACGTTCGCCAACCAGCAATGGATCAACTTCGCCGTGTTCGTTGCGGCGGCACTGGCCGGACTGGCGCTGGTGTTCTGGAAGCTCGATGCCAGCCTGGTGGTCGTGTTCTTCCTGCTCGCGCTCAGCTTCGGCGTGCTGATGACATTGCCGATCGGCGGCGCCGACATGCCGGTGGTGATCTCGCTGTACAACGCGTTCACCGGTCTTGCAGTCGCGTTCGAAGGCTATGCGATGGGCATCGAGGCCTTGATCGTCGCCGGCATGGTGGTCGGTGCCGCCGGCACCTTCCTGACGCAGCTGATGGCGAAGGCGATGAACCGGCCGATCAGCGGCGTGCTGTTCTCCAATTTCGGCGGCGGTGGCAGCGGCGAGGCGATCGCCGGTTCACAAAAATCAATCGAAGCGGCCGATGCAGCGTCGCTGCTGTACATGGCCGACAAAGTCATCATCGTGCCGGGCTATGGGATGGCCGTGGCGCAGGCGCAGCACAAGATCTGGGAACTGTCGCAGGCGCTCATCAAGGCTGGCAAGGACGTCAAGTTCGCGATCCATCCGGTTGCCGGGCGCATGCCCGGGCACATGAACGTGCTGCTCGCCGAAGCCGGCGTGCCGTACGACCTCATCGCCGACATGGACGACATCAACCCGGAGTTCAAGACCTGCGACGTCGCCATCGTGATCGGCGCCAACGATGTGGTGAACCCGGCAGCGAAGACCGACAAGTCCTCACCGATTTTCGGCATGCCGATTCTCGATGTGGTCGATGCGCGCCAGGTCATCGTGATCAAGCGCGGCAAGGGCACCGGTTTTGCCGGCATCGAGAACGCGCTGTTCTACCAGGACAACACGCGCATGCTCTACGCCGACGGCAAGGAAGCGGCGAACAGTCTGATCGTCGAACTCAAGGCGATCGAGGGCAGCGGCGGCCATTGACCCTGCGCAGATGCGTTCGACGCCAGATCCGGTGAACGCCGATGGAAACCCGACGCCGCTGTTGCCGGCCGCGCCGAAGGCGCGCGCGCAACGTCTGAGTCACATCGATGCGCTGCGCGCCATTGCCGCGTTGCTGGTCGTATGGATGCACGTATCCGAAAAATACTTCCAGCTCAGCCCGGCAACCGCGCAGAGTCGATGGGTGTACGACTCTGCCTTGTTCGGGAATGCCGGGCGCATCGGTGTCGTATTGTTTTTTGCGATCAGCGGCTTCGTCATTCCCTTCAGTATCCGTGCCAACAGTTCTGCGCCGGTGCGGGAATTCTTGCTGAAGCGCTTCTTCCGTATTCTGCCCATCTACTGGCTCTCGATACCGATCGGCGCTTTCACGTGCTCCATCATCTGGGGCGTCCCGTTTCCAGTTAAGTACATGCTGCTCGACATGACCTTATTGCAATATTGGCTCGATTTGCCATCTGCAATGGGACTCTACTGGACGTTGGTCCTGGAGATGCTGTTCTATTTCTGTTGCGCGATACTCTTGTTTGCCCGCAGCATCGACAACTATCCCCGAATCGCAATCATCGCGACGACCCTGGTCCTCGTCCATATGGTAGCCGTGATTCTGGTCCGTCTCGGGTACCCGGGGCAGATTTACCTGACATCACTGTGGTTCTTTCATCTCGGCATCATGTTTTGGGGTTCCTTGTTTCGAGCCTGGTGCGACGGGCGCATGCGCAGTACGTTCGCGATCGCGTGTACCTGGGGAATGCTTGCTTTTCTGCTCCTGCTCTACCCGATATATTGCGCCACGGTCGCCAAGTTTCCGCTCAACTACTTTCTGCCGTATGCGCTAGCGATCGGTATTTTCGTGTTGGGGACGACGCTGCTGAAACTCCAATTCCGGCCGCTCGTCAAGATCGGCGAAATCAGCTATTCGGTTTATTTGGTGCACCCGATCGTGTTCAATTTGATGTTGTGGACGCTGCTGCGAACAGAGGTCTCGTCGTTTTGGCGTACCCGGCATCTGGCGACCTACGTGCTGGCCAACATCGCCATCACGATCGTGCTGTCGGCATTGAGTTATCGCTGGGTGGAGAAGCCCGCCATAGCCATGGGTCGATCCCTTTCGCGACGATGGTTCGGCGAGGCAAGGCGAGTGCCCGAGCTTGCGACATGAGCGCAGTCAAGACGTCGACGCTACGGACAATCGGTACGGAGCAATCCGGATCTGTGCCTCAGTCGTGCCCCAGCATCGGTCGCCCAGATACACTCCTGATGGTGCGTCTTGCGTCTCTACTGTTCGATTCCTGCGCGACTTGCGTGAAGTGACCCTGTCGCGTTCGGGCCGCCTGACATGACCCATGCAAGGATGTGGCATAGGGTGTTCAGTATCGCGGTTGCTCTGTTCGTTTGCATGGCAGTGCCCGCCGGCGCGCGCATTCAAACGCCGCCGGTGCCGGATCGACACATCGAAGTATTCAAGAAGAAGCGGCAGCTGCTCGTTTATTCGGGTAATTCGCTCGTGAACACCTATCGGATTGGCCTCGGCTCCGACCCGCTATCGCCGAAGCGGCGCGAAGGCGACCGCGCGACGCCCGAAGGTCGCTACCTCATCTCGCACAAGAATCCGCGCAGCCAGTATCTTCTCTCGCTCGGCATCAGCTATCCCGGTGTCGAGGATGCGGTGCGCGGCTTGCGCGAGCAGCGGATCACGAAAGCTCAATACGCGGCCATCGTTGCGGCGGACAGCGAGAGATTGCCGCCGCCGGCGAATACCGCGCTCGGCGGCAATATCTTCGTGCACGGTCGCGGTTCGGCGAATGACTGGACCTGGGGCTGCATCGCGCTGGACGACGCCGATATGCAGCAGCTCTACGACGCGATCGAGGTCGGTACGCCGATCACGATCCATCCCTGAGCTTGTCGCGACGAACCGACAACAGCATCGCGCCCGCGGCGGCGGCAATCGCCAGCAGAACCAGCGCGCTCGACCAGCCGCGAAGATTCGCGCGCGCGATGTCGACCGCCATCGACGGATCGATCTGCAGCAGCGCCATGCGCATCGGCAGGCCGAGCATCGAGGCGACTTGGGCAACGGCTTGCAGATAAAACGAATACGCAGCGGCGAGAGCGACGCAGAATGCCGCGATCAGCGCGCCGGACCAGCGTCCGGCATACCCATTGCTCCGCAGCTGCCAGACGACGCAGAGCGCGACGACGAAGGCGAATGCGGCGAGGTCGCCGCGACTATAGAGAGACAGCAGGCACCAGATGGCACCGCCGGCGAGTGCGCACATCAGCGCGGTCGCGATGCCGAACGGGCGCGGACGCGGCGAAACGGAGAGGGAGTCGCGGGACATCGTGCGCGGCACTCGTGTTGCGCACCGGAGGTCGGCACGGGACGCGCGATGATAGCGGCGTGTTGCCGCTGGCGGTACGTCGCGACCTGCTCGATGGCGCAACGGTCGCGCGCTGTCTCAGCGGTCGTCTGAAAGAAAGCCGCTCAATTCGGCCGATGTCATCGCGCGATCCAGGTAGTCGAAGCTGCCATGCAGCCTGACTTCGCGCGCGGCTTCGAGCAGGCCACCCATTGCCGCGCGGTAGAGCGACGTTGCCAGGCTGATGCGGCGTACACCGGCCGCCTCGAGGTCAGCTTGCGTGAACGAACGGCCGCGCATGCCGACCATGAAATTCACCGGCTTCGATAGCGCTGCGCAAACCGCGCGCACGGCGTCGAGGTCGGGCAGGCCTGGCGCGAACAGCACATCAGCGCCGGCTCGCTCGAACGCCTGCAATCGTCGGATCGTGTCGTCGAGATCGGGCCGTTCGTGCAGATAATTCTCGGCACGTGCCGTCAGCATGAAGCGGAACGGAAGCCTGCGCGCGGCTTCTGCCGCGGCGGCGATGCGCTCGGTCGCGTGCTCAATCGCATAGATCGGCTGTTGCGCATCGCCGCTGGCATCCTCGATCGAACCACCGACGAGCCCGGCCGCCGCAGCAAGCCGGATTGTCTCCATCACTGTTTCCGGTGCATCGCCGAAGCCGTTCTCGAGATCGGCCGACACCGGCAGCGTCGTTGCATCGACAATGGCGCGCGCTTGCATCAACGACTCGTCGCGCGTGATGTGGCCATCGCGGCGGCCGAGTACGGCCGCCGACGCTGCGCTCGAAGTGGCTAGTGCATCGAAGCCGAGCCCGGCGAGAATGCGCGCGGAACCAGCGTCCCAGGCGTTCGCGATCACGAATGCGTGCGGCTGTCGATGCAGCGATTCGAAGCGATCCGCTTGGGCTGATTGTTGCGTGTTCATTGCTGCGGTTCCTCGGTCGCGCGCGTGAGCGCAACATTGTCGTCGGGCCGCAACAGCCACGCCTGCGGGTGGTGCGTGAAGCCGACATGCGGGTAGTAGCGTTCCGCGGCGGGCGCGGCAAGCAGGATCAAGGTCGCCTCAGGCGCCGCGCTGCGCGTGCGCCGGATCAGTTCCTGCCCGATGCCGCGGCGCTGGTGCGATACGCGCACGGCGAGGTCGGAAAGATACGTGACATAGCTGAAATCACTGAGCGCGCGCGAGATGCCGACCAGCCAATCGCCGTCCCAGGCGGTCGCGATCAGGTTCGCGTTCGCCAGCATCGCAGCGAAACGCGCGTCGTCGTCGACCGGACGGCGCTCGGCCAGCGTGGACGCGCGATAGAGTTCGCGTGCCTGTTCCAGCGAGGGCGTGACGTCGTCGCGATAGACGATCATTCGGCAACGCCGTTGCGATCAAGCAGCGCGCGCACGGAATGCGGCCATTCGGTGCCGGCGGCGACGTTGTCTTCGGCCTGTGGTGTCGCAAAGAGCGGTCGCAACGGCACCACGCCGGCCCAATGCGGCAGCGCTAGATCGGCCGCGTCGTCCTTGACGCCGCCATCGCGGATTTTTGCGCTGGCGTCTTCGATGGCGAAACGCAATACGTGGGTGGCGGCGAGTTCATTGCGATCGGCCGGACGCGCTTCGGCGGCGCGGCCGGGGATCAGTGCGTCGACGAAGCGCGCCAGCGCGGCCGCCTTGTCGACAGCGTCGGCCACCAGACTCGCGCGTCCGAACGCGACCACCGAACGGTAGTTCAACGAATGATGGAAATGCGAGCGCGCGAGCACGAGCCCGTCGACATGGGTCACGCTGACGCAGGCTGGAATGCCGGCGCCGATGTCGCGGATCAGCCGGCTCGCGATCGAGCCGTGCAGCACGAGCGCGTCACCGTCGCGCGCGTACAGCATCGGGATCACGAACGGCTGCGCGTCGGTGCAGAAACCGACATGGGCGATCATGCCGGCGTCGAGAATCGCGTGGATCGTCGCACGGTCGTAGTCGGCGCGCTGTTTCGTGCGTTGCACGTGATGGCGGGGGCGGGGAGTCATGGTCGCCACGATAGGCCTGCATATTGGTACCATACAGCTCCACATTCCACGACGCCGGTGGAGCCAATCATGTATCTCGATCTGGACGGCCAGGGCGCACGCTACGCGCAGCTGATCCGTGCGTTGAAGGGCGCCATCCTCGACGGCCGGTATGCTGCTGGCGCGCGCCTGCCGGCGAGCCGCGCGCTCGCGCGTGAACTCGATCTCTCGCGCAACACGGTGCTGGCCGCCTACGAGCAGTTGCAGGCCGAAGGTTTCCTGCTCGGTCGCGTCGGTTCCGGCAGTTTCGTCGCGAACGTCGGTCGCTCGGCGCCGCAACGGCGGACGGCGAACGCGCTGATTGCGCCGCTGTCCGCGTTCGCGCACCGCGCGTTGGCGAACACCGACGGGCGCCGCATTCCGGGCCGTCAGCATCAGGATCTGCGCTACAACCTGCAGTACGGCCTGCCGCTGGCGAATCCGCTGCTGGCAGGCGTGTGGCGGCGCGAGGTCAGCCGCGCCGCCGAACACGCCGAGTTCGACTATCCCGATCCGCAGGGTCTGCCCCTGCTGCGCGAGCAGATTTGCGACTACCTGTCGCGCCGGCGCGGCGTGCCGGCGTCGCCGGAAGATGTGCTGATCGTCTCCGGCACGCAGCAGGCCTTCTCGCTGGCAGCGCGCGTGCTGCTCGAAGTCGGCGATAGTGTCGTCCTCGAAGACCCGCACTATCGCGGTGCGCGCCAGGCATTCGCCGCCCAGGGCGCGCACGCCCGCGGTTGTCGCGTCGATGCGGACGGCCTGGTGCCGGCCGCGTTGCCGACCGGCGCACGGCTGGCTGTGGTGACGCCGTCGCATCAGTTTCCGACCGGTGCGCTGCTGCCGCTGGCACGCCGCGTCGAGCTGCTGGACTGGGCCGCGGCACAGCGTGCTTGGCTGATCGAGGACGACTACGACGGCGAGTTCCGCTACGGCGGGCGCCCGCTGGCGGCGTTGAAATCGCTCGATCGCGATGGTCGCGTGATCTACATCGGCAGTTTCTCGAAGGCTTTGTTCCCGGCACTGCGTCTCGGTTACATGCTGCTGCCGCCGGCGCTGCGCGATGCGTTCGTCGCGGCCAAATGGCTGGAGGATCGCGGCTGCAATACGCTGGAGCAGTCCGCGCTTGCGCACCTGATGCAGAGCGGCGGTTTCGAGCGGCATCTGCGTCGCGCCGCGATCGCGTTGCGCGCGCGCCGCGCGTCGATGTTGAACGGACTGAAGAAGCACGCGCCGGGCGTCGTCGAGGTCGTCGATTCGAACGCAGGCATGCATCTGACTGCGTGGCTGACGCGCGCGAATCACGGCGATTGCGAGCGCCTGGTTGCGCACGCGCGCTCACGCGGGCTCGGCCTGTACACGGTGGCGCCATACTGCCTGAAGCCGCCGCCGCGCCCTGGCCTGCTGTTCGGCTATGCCGGCCTGCCACCGGCAGATATCGAAGCGGCGATGAAACTGTTCGGACGCTGCCTGCGCGAAGCCGACCTGCTTGCGGCCTGAGGTGCGTTTCGCAGCCGCGTTGGGCTGACACGTATCGGACCTGAGCGACCACGGTCACAGGCGCATTGGCGTGTCGCTGCTTCGAGGCGCGGGCAGATCGTTACGGGCGCGCTATGCTTCGTCGTCACCAGCGTCCGACGCTCGCCTGATCGCGGGCGTCGCAGCCCTGCCGACGTTGGCCTTCTCCACAACCCAGGCACCCGATGAACGCTTCTGCCTTTGTGCTGCTGCTTTGCACGTTTGCCGCGCAGGCGGCGGCGCCGGATCCGGCCAGGACACGCGCCTACATTGACCATGCCTGGGACACCCTGACGCGGTCGATGGACGATTGCAGCGCGCTCGTCGATGCGAAAGTGACGACGCGGCCGGTGCTGTACCTGCCGGCCGACATGCAGGCACCGGCCGCGCTGGATGCGATCACCGCGCACTGCAAGATCGATGTGCACGTTCTGCCGCAGCGCATCGCCGCACTCGGCGAACTGTCGCCGACGCGGCTGCCCGTGCAGGGCCTGCTGTATCTGCCGCATCCATACGTGGTTCCCGGTGGGTTCTTCAACGAGATGTATGGCTGGGACAGCTACTTCATCGTGCTCGGCCTGCTCGCCGATCAGCGTTTCGCGATGGCGCGGGACATGGTCGAGAACCAGCTGTTCGAGGTCGAGCACTACGGTGGCGTGCTCAATGCGAACCGCAGCTACTATCTGACGCGCTCACAGCCACCGTTCCTGTCGCAGATGATGCGTGCCGTAATCGACGACAAAAGTGGTTTCCGCGATGCGTATGCGGCGCAGGCGTGGCTGGCACGCGCGTATCCGCTCGCGGTGCGCGATCACGACATCTGGACGCGCCCCGAACATGCGGCTGGCGACACTGGCCTGGCGCGTTATTTCGACTACGGCAGCGGTCCCGTGCCGGAGATGCGCGACGCGCGCTACCTGCAAGGTGCGATCAAGTGGCTGCGCGCGCATCCGGCGCAGGATCCAGGCTATCTTTTCAAAGCGCCGTCGCGCCAGGACGCGAACGACACGGCAAGTCCGGCGCTGTCGGGCTGCGATGTACGCGCTTCGCAGGTGTGTGCCGATGCCACTTTCGACGGCTATCGCCTGCTCGCGGATTTCTTCCTCGGCGACCGTGCGATGCGCGAATCGGGTTTCGACACGACATTCCGCTTCGGCCCCTATGCGGGCAGCACGCATCACTACGCCGCGGTCGACCTCAACAGTCTGCTCTATCGCTATGAGCTCGATCTCGCCGACTTCGCGCGCCGGCTCGGCCGCGGCGACGATGCGCAGCGCTGGGATGCCGCGGCAGCGTCGCGTCGCGCCGCAATGGATCGCTATCTGTGGTGCGCGGCCTGCGGCATGTACTACGACTACGACTTCATCGCCGGCAAGCGATCCGACTATGCCTTCATCGCGACGTTCTATCCGCTCTGGGCCGGCGCCGCATCGCCGACGCAAGCGGCGGCCGTACGCGGCAAGCTCGCCGACTTCGAACGCAGGGGTGGCCTGCTGACGAGCATCAACGAAAGCGGTGCACAGTGGGATGCGCCGTTCGGCTGGGCGCCGACGAATTGGTTGGCCATTGCCGGACTCGATGCTGCCGGCTTCCATGACGATGCCAGGCGCGTTGCCGCCCGATTCACCGCAACGATCGATCGCAGCCTCGACGCCGACGCCACCATTCGCGAGAAATACAATATGGTCAGCGGCGATGCCAAGGTGGAGATAAAGGCGGGCTATACCACCAACGTGATCGGTTTCGGCTGGACCAATGGCGTGTATCTGAAGCTGCAGGAGTTGATGAAGCACTGATCGGGTGAAGCGGGAGGCCCACTGACGAACGTTGCTTCGCGCAGGCAGGGGTGATTGCGTCCGCGCAATGGTTTGCACTTCTAAACACGGCGAGCTGCAATGAGCGAAAAGAAGATCGGCTTCTGGACCTGCACCGCGCTCGTCGTCGGCAACACGATCGGCATGGGCATCTTCCTGCTGCCGTCGTCGCTGGCGCCATACGGCTACAACGCGATGATCGGCTGGGCGATCACGATACTCGGCTGCATCGCGCTGGCCGCGGTGTTCGCACGCCTCGCACGCGAGCTGCCCGATGCGGATGGTCCCTACGGCTACGTGCGCGGCACGCTCGGCGACGTCGTCGCGTATCTCGCGTTGTGGTCGTACTGGGTGTCTATCTGGATCACCAATGCGGCGCTCGCAACCGGTGTCGTGGGTTATCTGTTTGCGGTCTTTCCCACACTCGGCCACCTGCAGTCCTCGTTGTGTGCGCTGGCGCTTTTGTGGACGTTCGTCGCGATCAACCTGCTCGGTGTGCGCACTGGCGGAGGCGTGCAGATCGTGACCACGGTGCTGAAGCTGCTGCCGATGCTGGCGGTGGCGCTGCTCGGCGCCTGGATCCTGCTGACCTCGCCAGCCACCTATACGGCGCAACTACCGACACAGGCGATTACGTTGGGCGATGCGATGGCGGCCTCGACGATCGCGCTGTTCGCAATGCTCGGCATCGAATCGGCCACCGTACCGGCGACGCGGGTCGATCAGCCCGGCCGCACGATTCCGCGCGCGACGATGGCCGGAACCTTGCTGACGGCGGCGATCTACGTCGTCGTTTCCGCGGTGCCGCTGCTGCTGATTCCCACGCGCGAGCTGGCCGACGCGAATGCTCCATTTGCGCTGTTGACGGACCGCTTCATCGGTGAAGGCTATGGCCGCTGGCTGGCATTGTTCGTTGTTGTAAGCGGATTGGGTGCGTTGAACGGCTGGACGCTGCTGGTCGGTGAACTTACGCGCACGATGGCCGCGAACGGCGTGCTGCCGGCGATGCTCGCGCGCAGCAACCGGCGCGGCGCGCCGTCGACGGCGTTGCTCATGACGGGTGTTCTGGCCAGCGTCATGGTGTGGATGAGCTACAGCCGATCGCTCGTGGATGGTTTCACCTTCCTCACCAAGGTTGTCACCGCGGCAAACCTGCCACTGTATCTGTCCTGCGCGCTCGCGCTCGGCGTCGTGTGGAGGCGAAGCAGCGGCGGATCGAGCGCCCTGCTGATAGCCATAGTCGGCGCCGGATACGTCGTGTTCGCCTTCATCGGCCTCGGGCGCGAGCCGTTTCTGCTGGCATTGCTACTCGCCGCTGTCGGACTGCCGTTTTATCTGGCGATGAATGGTCGGCGCATGCTGGTAAGGTATGCATCCGATCGCCGTGCCGGGCCGCCAACGCCCTAGCGTGCCCAACCGTGGCGCCCAGAGCGCGCATGGTGCAGCCCCGCTTCGGTTGAACTGGTCGTGCGAACCCCGATATCAGCAGGATGAAGCCGTGTCGGTGCGCCTGTGCGACCCGGCATAATGCACGGCTACCGCCCCAACTTCCCGAAGACCGTCCGCGATGGGTTACAGCCAGACCTCCGAACCGATCCGCCTCGAACGCGACTGTGCTGCCGTGATGGTGCCGCAGGGCGACGTCGTGACCTTGCCGGCGGGGCAGGTGGGCTACATCACGCAGGCGCTTGGCGGCAGTTTCACGGTATACGTCGACGGCAATCTGTTCCGCATTCGCGGCGCGGATGCGGATGCGCTCGGCAAGGAACCACCGCCGACGCTGGAACTCGCCGACGATGCCGGCGATGCCGATGTCGAAAAGCTCGTCTGGCAGCAGCTGCGCACCTGCTTCGATCCGGAGATCCCGATCAACATCGTCGAGCTCGGCCTGGTCTACGACTGTGACCTCGAACGCCTCGAGGATGGCCGCCGCAAGGTCAATGTGCGCATGACCCTGACCGCAGCCGGTTGCGGCATGGGCGATATTCTCGTCGACGATGTGCGCACCAAGCTCGAGATGATCCCGACCGTGGCCGAAGCCGATGTCGACCTCGTGTTCGATCCGCCATGGAACCAGACGATGATGTCCGAGGCCGCGCGGCTCGAAACCGGCATGATGTACTGAGCGCACTGCATCCGGCCTGACGTACGGCCGGTTCGCGCCGCGTACCGGTCGTGAGTGGACGTCGTTTCGTTCTACGATGCGCGCTGCCGGAGGCCCACCATGAAACGACGTCTGTACCTGTTTGCGTTGCTGCTGTTCATTGTCTGCCTGCTGTACGACCTTGTCGTCTGGGGCGCGCTGCCGGCATTGCCGGAGGTTGGCGCAGCGATTGCCGACTCGGCCCATCGCGAGGCGCCGCTGGCGGCCACCTATATTGCGCTCGGCAGCCGCATCGATGCGGCTGTGCCGGCACTGCAGGCCTTCGGCGCGGCGCGGCTGACCGACGCGTTTGGCGAGGGATTCACGCGCATCAGCGAAGACTCCACCGTCGCGATGGACCTGATCTTCAACACGACCTGGAACAGTCAGCACCGCTGGTTGAAGACGATGTACTGGGCGGCGCCCGTGCTGCTCCTGTTGACGATACTGTTGTGGACGCGCCGACCCAAGCCGATTCGTGCCATGGGCGGCGGTCGTCGCTGACGATGCGTAGCCGGCGCGGCGCGCCGGCGAATTCCCCCGTGCGGCTGCTCAGCGCGCCGCGACTTCGCGGAACAACTGCAGCAGGCTCTGCGTATCGCGCGCACCGTCGTAGCGGCGGCCGTTGAGGAACAGGCAGGGCGTGCCGTTGACGCCATTGCGCACGCCGCCGCTGAAATTCTTCTGCACGCGCGCGGCGAAGTCGCCGTTCAAGGCGGATTCGATCAGTTTGTCGTCGAAGCCGAGCTGCTTGGCATGGCCGACCAGGCTGCCCTGGTCCAGCGCCTGCTGGTTTTCGTAGAGCCGGTCGTGCATTTCCCAGAAGCGTCCAATCGTTGCCGCGGCTTCGGAAAACTCGGCGGCAAGTTCGGCATGTGGGTGCGCGTTGCGCAGTGGAAAGTGACGGAACGCAAAGCACAGCGCGTCGCCCATCGCCTGCTGCGCAGCCTTGATCTCAGGATACTCCTCGCCGCAATACGGGCACTCGAAATCGCCGTACTCGATCAGCACGAGACCGGCGTCGCGCGGGCCTTGCACGTGATCATCGTCCTCCAGCGCGATCAGGCGGCTCATGACGGCAGCCCGGATTTTCCCGGCAGCTTGTCGAGCGCGTCGAGAATGCCGTCGGCGCCGGGATTGATGCCGATCGGCGAGACATAGGCCCAGCGCACGATGCCTTCCGCGTCGAGCACGAACAGTGCGCGTTCGCTGACCCCGGCATGCGGCTCGTAGACGCCGTAGCTTTTCGCGACCGCGCCCTTCGGCTCGAAGTCCGCCAGCAGCGGGAAGTTCAGTTTGCGATCACGCGAGAACGCGGCGTGGCACCAGCTGCCATCGACCGAAATGCCGAGGATCTGCGCGTCGTAGCGCGCGAACTCGGACAGCAGTTCGTTGTAGAGCCCGATCTGGTCGCCGCAGACCGGACTCCAGTCGGCCGGGTAGAACACCAGCACGACCGGCTTGCCGCGCAATTGCGCCAGCGACAAGGTCTGCTCCGGCGTCGCTTGCAGGGTGAAATCAGGGGCGGGCTGTCCTACCGCCGGCATCGCTGCGGAAGTTGTCGACATGGTGTCGCGCTCCAGGGTGGAATGCGCTGCTGCAGCAGGCGCCGGGTCCCGGCATGCGCCGGGACGACGGCGATATTTTCAGCCGGATACTCAGTGCCCGGTCGGGTCGCCGTGGCGGCTGGCCTCGAACAGGAACCAGGTACGGCGCTCGGTTTCGTCGATCCAGTTCTCGATCAGGCTGGCGGTGGCAATGTCGCGATGTTCATCGACGACGTCATGCACTTCGCGCAGGCGTGCGGCGAGCATCTTGTTGTCCTCTCGCAGCTCGGCCAGCATGTCGAGCGGCTCGACGTAGTCGGCGTCGTTGTCCTTGATGCGCTGGATGCGCGCAATGTGACCGATGGAGCGCAGCGTATTGCCGCCGGTCTTGCGGATGCGTTCGGCGATCGGATCGGCCATCGCATAGATCTGATCGGATTGCTCGTCGAGCAGCAGGTGGTAGTCGCGGAAATGCGGCCCGCTCATGTGCCAGTGGAAATTCTTCGTCTTCAGGTACAGCGCGAACACGTCGGCGAGGATCGCATTCATGCCGCCGGCGATGTCCTTCGAAGCCTTCGGTGCGAGATCGGACGGCGTGACCAGCGGCGCCACGCGCCGACGCTTCAGTTCCTCTTTGCGGTCTTCTTTGTTGTTGTCTTTCTTGGCAATGCTCTTTTTGGCCATGATGGCGGTTCCTTTTCGGGTTGAAGTCGAGATTTACGTCATTACTTCGTTACTCGCAACGTTCCGTCGCGCGGCCGTTTTGCGGTCGCGTCTTTGATCCGTGCCGATACTATCGCTTCACTGCTTCGATTGCTGGCGACGCGCTGGACATGGTCGGCGCCGCAAGCGAATCGAGCGTCGGACCGAGGCTGGCGAGGGCCGTGTTACGGCCGTCTTCGAGGCGCAATGTTACGGCGGCCATTCCTGCATCCCGATAGGAGATTTCCCAATGTCCACACTTCCAAACGCCAGCGCCTCCGGTCAGTTCAAGATCGGCGGCGACCTCACCGTCAACCGCCTCGGCTTCGGCGCGATGCGCATTACCGGCAAGGGCATCTGGGGCGATCCGCCGAACCCGGCCGGCGTACGCGCGACATTGAAGCGCGTACCCGAACTCGGCATCAACCTGATCGATACCGCGGACAGCTATGGCCCGAACGTCAGCGAGGATCTGATCCGCGAGGTGCTGCATCCGTATCGCAACCTCGTTGTCGCGACGAAGGCCGGTCTGACGCGTCACGGCCCGGATATCTGGGCAGCGCTCGGGCGACCCGAATATCTGCGCCAGTGCGTCCTGATGAGCTTGCGCCGGCTCGGTGTGGAGCGCATCGATCTGTGGCAGCTGCACCGCATCGATCCGAAGGTGCCGCGCGACGAGCAGTTCGGGGTGATCGCGTCGATGCAGAAGGAAGGCTTGATCCGCCATGTCGGCCTCAGTGAGGTCAACGTGGAGGAGATCGCCGCCGCGCAGAAACACTTCACCGTCGCCACCGTGCAAAATCTCTACAACCTCGCCAATCGGCAGAGCGAAAAGGTGCTCGACTACTGCGAGCAGCACGGCATCGGCTTCATCCCGTGGTTTCCGCTCGCCGCCGGTGAACTGACCGGTCCGGGTTCGGCCATCGCCGCCGTCGCCACACGTCATCACGCGAGCAATGGCCAGGTCGCGTTGGCCTGGCTGCTGA
Organism: Dokdonella sp.; assembly: GCA_040005635.1. GTDB lineage: Bacteria > Pseudomonadota > Gammaproteobacteria > Xanthomonadales > Rhodanobacteraceae > Dokdonella_A. The sequence continues at coordinate 14,326 of JBDTYM010000089.1, forward strand.
AGCGCTCGAAGGTGATGCTGCCGATTCCGGGCACCGGTAGCGTCGATCACCTGGAAGAAAACGTCGGCGCCGCGGCGCTGCAGCTGTCCGATGCGGATTTCGCTGCACTCGACAAGCAAGGCGTACACGCCGCGAAATCCTGATCGATGGCGCCTCCCGAAGCTGGCGCTGCGCAGGCCGCAGCGTCGGCTTTCGAGCGCGCGTGCAGCATGCTTTTTTTTGCAGTGCAGCGTATTCAGTGTGCCGCTCACCGATCCATTCATCTTCGCGATTTATTGCCACGTACTCGACATTTTTGGCCGTACCTTGCGCTTTGTAAGGTTGGCGTAAGGGAGTCGGTGCTATAGCCCGTGAGCGGGTTGCCGATAGGGAATCTCGATGCACGGTCGCACTCACGACGGTTCACCGCGTGGGCTGCCGGTTGCACACGTCGCCATGCGACGGCGTGCCACTCGTGTTTGCGGACGGGGCACTCGCCGAGACATCGCAGCAGTTCCTGCCACTTGGAGGTAGCACGCCCACGCACCTACGCGTATTCCATCGGAGAAGCGGCATTAGACCGCGACCGCATGGCGCACGCACATCCGAAACCAGCATATTGAGGGAGTCAGTAATGCTTAGATCAACACAGATCCTGCGCGGTGCCGCATTGTCGGCCGCCGTCGTCGTCGCCATCGGAGCCGTTACGGCCCAAGCGACCACGGCGGTGAATGCTGCAACAGCAAGCGCAACGAATGGACGCAGTACCGAGTCGAACGTCGACACCACGATCGCGAAAGTCGCACCGACCATCGAACTTCGCAGTGGAGAAAGCTTCTCCGGTGTGGTCCCGCAAACCGAGCCGGTGCATATCGAAGTTGCTTTGAACCTGCGCAATCGCGCCCAGCTCGACGCCTTCATCCAGGCCAATCGCAGCGCTGCACCCGACGCGGCCCATGCGCCGCTGACCTCCGATCAGTTTGCCGCCCAGTATTCGCCGACACAGGCGAGTGCCCAGGCCGTGGCCAACTTTCTGAGCAAGTCCGGTTTCAAGAACGTTTCCATCGCTCCGAACCGTCTGCTGGTTTCGGCCGACGGCACCGCGGACGTCGCGCAGTCGACGTTCCATACCACGCTCGCCCGCGTGGTCGCCGCTGACGGCCGCGAGGCGTTCGCCAATACGACTCCGGCCTACGTGCCGGTGGCTCTGCGAGACATCGTGCAGGCCGTGCTGGGTCTGCAGACGATCCACCAGGGTCACACGATGAACACGCAGTCGCCCGATGCGGTGACCGGCCACAATCCGCTGGAATGGTCGTCGATCTACGGCGGCACCGGCGTTGCAACGGGCGCTGGCGTCACCGTCGGCATCATCACGCAAGGCAAGGTCACGCAGTCGATCACCGACTTCGCCACCTTCATCTCGCAGAATGGCCTCGCGTCCGTGCCGATCCAGACAGTCACGGTTGGCTCCACCAGTTCCGACGCAAGCGGCGTTGCCGAGTGGGATATCGACAGCCAGGATGCGCTCGG
>JBDTYM010000090.1:0-15176 GCA_040005635.1 Dokdonella sp.
TCGGCCAGTTCGGCGTCGGTTTCTATTCGGCCTTCATCGTCGCCGACAAGGTCACATTGACGACGCGCAAGGCCGGCGCGGCAGCGGACGACGGCGTGCGCTGGGAATCCGGCGGCAGCGGCGAGTACACGCTCGAAACGGTCGATGCGGCGGAGCGTGGCACTCGCGTCACCCTGCATTTGAAGGAGGACGAGACGGAATTCCTCGATGCCTGGAAATTGCGCGACCTGATCACGCGCTATTCCGACCACGTAGCGTTTCCGATCCGCCTGCCGGTACAGAAAGACGGCAAGCCATCCGACGAGTTCGAGACGGTCAATCACGCGGCGGCCTTGTGGACACGGCCGAAGAACGAACTCAAGGACGAGGATTACCAGGGGTTCTACAAGTCGCTGACACACGATTTCAACGACGCGCTCGCCTGGACGCACAATCGTGTCGAAGGCTCGCAGAGTTACAGCCTGCTGCTGTTCGTGCCGGAGAAGCAGCCGTTCGATGCCGTCATGAGCGGCCGCGACGAGCGCAAGGGACTCAAGCTGTATATCCGCCGCGTGTTCATCATGGATGCGAGCGAACAGTTGCTGCCGAGCTATCTGCGCTTCGTGCGCGGCGTCGTCGATTCGGACGACTTGCCGCTGAATGTCAGTCGCGAGATCCTGCAGGAGAATCGCCTGGTCGCGCAGATCCGCAGCGCCTGCGTCAAACGCGTGCTCGACCTGCTCGAGAAGATCGCCAAGGACGAGCCGGAGAAATTCCAGAAATTCACCGCGGCGTTCGGCAACGTGTTGAAGGAAGGCATTGCCGAGGACGGCGCGAATCGCGAACGCATCGCCAAGCTGCTGCGCTTCGCCTCGACGAGCTCGGACAGCGACGCGAAGAACGTCTCGCTCGACGACTACATCGCGCGCATGCAGGCCGGTCAGGACGTCATCTACTACGTCACCGCGGATTCGTACGCGGCCGCCAAGGGCAGTCCGCAGATCGAAGGCCTTCGCGCGAAGGGCCTCGAGGTGCTGCTGCTCAGCGACCGCATCGATGAATGGATGATCGGCTACCTCGGCGAATATGCCGGCAAGAAACTGCGCAACGCGAGCAAGGGCGAGCTCGAAGTCGACGCCACCGACGGCGCCGAAACCGAGCGGCGCAAGCAGGCCGAGGAGGCCGCGCAGCCGTTGCTGAAGAAGCTCGGCGATCTGCTCGGCAAGCGTGTCAGCGAAGTGCGCGTGAGCCATCGCCTGATCGATTCGCCGTCATGCATCGTGCTCGGCGAATACGACATGGCGTTGCACATGCAACGGCTGATGCGCGAGGCCGGTCACGACGTGCCGGGCAGCGAACCGATCCTCGAAATCAATCCGGCGCATCCGCTCGTGCGCCGCCTGGAAAGCGAAACCGACGAGGCGCGCGCTGCCGACATCGGCGTGTTGCTGTTCGAAGAGGCGCAGCTCGCCGCAGGCGATCAGCTCGCCGATCCGGCCGCGTTCATCCAGCGCGTGAACCGCTTGATGGCAGTTTCACCGAGCACTGCCTGAAACGGAGGCGTCGAGCTCAGCGCGCGGACGTTTCCACCGCGACACCGTGCGTGCGCAGCCAGGCATGCACGGCGTCGTGCTTGGCCTGAGCAGCAGTGCTGAATCCGCCGGCAGGTGCGATATTGAAATAGGCCTGGAACGTATCGCCGCGTAGGTTGCGGTGACCCGCGTCCGCGCCGCTCTCGAGCAGACGCAACACGCAGTCGGGCTTGTGCACTTCGGCGGCAACCTGCAGCGGCGTGTTGCCGAGGCGGTCGGCACGATTCGGATCGGCGTGGTGGGCGAGCAGCAGATCGAACGCCGCGCCGTCGGGATTCATCAGCGCGGCCGATAGTGGTGGCGCGCCGGTGGTGCCGTGTGGAGTGTTCGGATCGGCGCCGTGATCGAGCAGCGTACGCAGATACACGATGTCGTTCGCCATCGCCGCCATGTGCAGCACGGTTGCACCACCGACGCCGGGCTGCGCAGGATCGGCGCCACCGTCGAGCAGCGCCGTCATGCCGCGCGCGCTTTGCTGCAGCAGTGACCATTCAAGCAGGTTCACATCGCGATCGCCCTTGCCGTTCGGGTCGGCACCGCGGGTGATCAGCAAGCGCACATGCGCCGCGTCGCCGGCGGCATCGGCCTTGGCCAGCGCTGCGACGTTCGGGTCGGAAAAGATTTTGTCGGGATCGGCGTCGGTCACGGCGGCCAGCGTCCAGGTTGCGAAGGGGAACGTTGCAAATAGAAGCATTGCAAATGCGAACGGAGCAGCGGCCAAGACGCGCAGCGGATGGCTGCGAGTGGTCGTCACAGCGGGCGCGCTATGCATGCTTGAATGCCTGAATGAGTATTGCATGGCACAGCGGCTGCACGCGCAAGCGGCGTAGCGTGCAAGACGGATAGCGCAATACCTGCGTGCTGGCAATCGTCGCGTTGACGCGGTGCTCGCTACCAATTCCAGGGCATCGCGTTGGTGATCGCATGACCCACCGCTTTCGCGCCGTCGGCGACCCCATTGCCGATGGCCTTGGCACCGTCGACGATTGCGCTGCCCGCCGCTTTTGCGCCATCGACAATGGCGCCGCCGGCCGCCTTGGCGCCATCGACGATCCAGCCGCCGACGGTTTTTCCGGCATCAACCAGGCTTCCGATCGCGCCGCCGACGAATTTCTCCGCGCCTTGCACCAGATGCGTGACGATGCCGACCGCGCCGTCCGCGATATCGCCGGCGATTTCTACGGCGCCCTTGTCGATCGTGCCGACGGTGTCGACGACGCCCTTGAGCAGACCGCCGACGACTGGCACGTGGCCGACCAGATCGCCCGTGCCACCGGTGATGCCACCAATGATGTCCTTGGCGCCGTTCTTGATGGCGCCGATGCCGCCGACGATGGCGTTGCCGACCTTGCCCGTTCCGTCCGCGATGCGATCGACCACGCCTGCGCCCGAACCGCCCGGCGCCCAGGGGTGATCCTTCTGCAGCGCAGCGAGGACCGAATCCATCGAGTGCAACTGGCCGCCATGCAGGCTGTCGGTGACCAGATTCACGCCGGGCAATTCCTCGTACCACGGCAACGGGTTCGGATCGTTCAGTTCGATCTTGTGGCCGAGCGCGTCCGGCAGGAATCCGCGCGCGACACCGCTTTCCTGCTCGCCGGTCAGCACCTCGCCCTTGACCGCATAGCGACGGATCAGTCCATCGCTGGCCTCGGTCTTGATCGCGCTGACATCGGCGTCAGGCACCAGCCGGCGCAGCGTCGCGTCGTTGACGCCGGCCGCGTTGAACGTGACCGCGGCTGAGTCGGTCGCTACCGAGGCGATCGAAGCGAGTCCGCCGCCGAGTGAGTGGCCGGTCACGACCAGACTGTCGCCGAAAGCCGCCTTGGCTTGCGTGGCGGCCGCGACCGCTTCGGAGTATTGCGCCGTCGGCAGGCCGACCGCCTGGGTGCCGTCGGCGTACCAATCCTTGCCCTCGCGGGTGCCAGCAAAAGCGAGCACGTGATTGCCGTCGGCATTCTGGTAGACCGCGGCGCGGAAGCCGGTCGACGCATCCTCGAGAGACGCCGGATCGATGCCGGCCGCGCGCAGCTGCGTATCGTCCATGCGCGTCCAGCCATCGATGTTCTTCGGCTGCGCTGCATTCGGATCCGGCAGGTCGTAGACGTCCTGCGACAGCTTCGCCAGGGTCTGGTCGATCGCCTTCGGAGCGGTGCCGCGCACCTGGGCATCGAAGCTGATGCCGCCAACGGGCGTGGCACCGCCTTGCAGCGCGCCCAGTTGCGGGTGGTACGCCGGTTCCGGCGAGCGCGTTTCCAGCGCCGTTGCAGCGGATGGATTCTGTGCCACCGCATCGGCCGCCACCGGCGTGTGTGCCGGCTCGAAGTTCGCGAGGGCGCTGCGACTTGCACCAGCATCGAGGGACAGGGACACGGCAGCACCTCCACGATCAATTGCGCCGAATCTAGCGCGTGCGAAGTGGTTGGACATCCTGGGGGTTTCCCGCACAAGGGTTTACCCGAGGTTGACGGCGCGTCATCGGCCGCGGGACTTCGCAACAGTCCGCACATCGACGCGTGTTAACATCGGCGTGATTTGGCCATCCAAACGACGGGCGCAATGCAGATTGAAACCAAGCTGCCGAAGGTCGGCACGACGATATTCACCGTGATGAGCCAGCTCGCGATCGAGCACAAGGCGGTCAATCTCGGCCAGGGTTTTCCGGACTTCGACGGCCCGCAGGCGCTGCGCGACGCGCTCGCCGCGGCGATGAACGCCGGCCGCAACCAGTACGCGCCAATGACCGGACTGCCGCCGTTGCGCGAGCAGATCGCGCGCAAGACCGAGCGCCTGTACGGGCGCAAGGTCAACGCGGACACCGAAGTCACGGTGACGTCGGGAGCGACCGAAGCGCTGTTTGCGGCCATTGCCGCCGTGGTGCGTGCCGGCGACGAGGTGATCGTGCTCGATCCATGCTACGACAGCTACGAGCCGGCGATCGAACTCAACGGCGGTCGCGCCGTACATGTGCCGCTCGATCCGCGTGATTTCTCGCCGGACTGGCAGCGCGTAAAGGATGCGATCACGCCGAAGACGCGCATGATACTGATCAATACGCCACACAATCCCTGCGGCTCGGTTTTCAGCGCGGACGACCTCGACACGCTGGCGGCACTGACGCGCGACAGCGGGATCCTGGTTCTGTCCGACGAGGTCTACGAGCACATCGTGTTCGATGGCGCGCCGCACCAGAGCGTGCTGCGCCATGCCGAGCTCGCCGAGCGCAGTTTCGTCGTCAGTTCGTTCGGCAAGACCTATCACGTGACTGGCTGGAAAGTCGGCTACTGCATCGCGCCGCGTGCGCTGTCGACCGAGTTTCGCAAGGTGCACCAGTACCTGACCTTCTGCACGTTCACGCCGGCGCAGGTCGCGTTCGCCGAGATCCTCGAGAAGGACCCGCAGCACTATCTGGATCTGCCGGCGTTCTACCAGACCAAGCGCGACCACTTCCGTGGGTTGCTTACCGGTACGAAGTTCAAGCTGCTGCCGGTGGCTGGTGCGTATTTCCAGGTGGTCGACTATTCCGCGCTCAGCGATCGCGACGACCTCGCGTTCTGCGAGTGGCTGATCAAGGAGGCCGGCGTCGCCGCGATCCCGATCTCGGCGTTCTACGAGTCGCCGCCGGAACAGCAGCGCCTGATCCGCTTCTGCTTCGCCAAGAACGATGCGACGCTGGCGCAGGCGGCCGAACGACTGCAGGCGCTTTGACATGAGCCGCACCACGATGAAACCGCTGCGCATTTCGCTGATCCAGGGCGCCACGCGCTGGCATGACGCCGCCGCGAACCGTGTCTACTACGGCGACCTCGCGCGCTCGCTGAAAGGGCAGAGCGACCTGCTGGTGCTGCCGGAAACCTTTCTGTCCGGCTTCACCAATGAAACCCTGCGCAACGCCGAGACGATGGACGGCGAGGGCTTGCGTTGGCTGCGCGATCTCGCTCGCGAAGTCGGCGCGACAATCACCGGCAGCCTGGTCGTGCGCGAAGGCGAGCGCTGCGTCAATCGTCTGGTCTGGATGTCGCCGGACGGCCGACAGGCGCTGTACGACAAGCGGCACCTGTTTCGCATGGCGAAGGAACACGAGCGCTATGCCGGTGGCAGCGAGCGCCTGATTGTCGAGTTGAACGGCTGGCGCATCTGTCCGCAGGTTTGCTACGACCTGAGGTTTCCGGTGTGGCTGCGCAATCGCTACGATCGCATCGCGCAGCGCTTCGACTACGACCTGCTGATCTTCGTCGCGAACTGGCCGAGCGCACGGCGCCACGCCTGGAGCACGTTGCTGTGCGCCCGCGCGATCGAAAACCTCAGCTATTGCGTCGGCGTCAACCGCGTCGGCGTCGACGGCAATGAATTGCACTATGCCGGCGACAGCGTCGCGCTCGATTTCCTCGGCCAGCCGCTGGTCGAACTCGGCGCGCAGGAGCAGGTCGTCACGCTGACACTCGATCCGGTCGCGCTGGCTGCGCATCGCGAACGCTTTCCGGCGTGGATGGATGCGGACGAGTTTTCGATCACGCTGTAGGCCTATCGCCGCGCATTGAAGCGGGCGCGTTACAGGATCGTCAGTACATTCTCCGGCGGCCGGCCCAGCGCGGTCTTGCCATTGGCGAGCACGATGGGGCGCTGGATCAACTGCGGATGGTCGACCATTGCGGCGATCAGCTGCGCGCGCGTCAAGGCGTCGTCGTCGAGGCCGAGCCGCGCGTAGTCGTCTTCGTCGCGACGCATCAGCGCGCGCGGCTCGAGCGCGAGGCGTTCGAGGATGTCCGCGAGTTCGCCGGCCGATGGTGGCTGCGCAAGATAGTCGACGATGTGTGGCGAAATACCACGCGACTCCAGCAGGGCCAGTGTCGCGCGCGATTTGGAGCAGCGCGGGTTGTGCAGGATGATGACATCGCTCATCGAGATCGCATACTGCTCATGCTGCGACAGGACGCGGCAACGCGGCGAGTTCGCGCGCGATGATGTCGCGCTCGGCTTCGGCGCGATGCGCAAAATGGCCGAGCACATCGTTCGAGTACGGGGCGAGCACTTCGTACCATTGCGTCGTTACAACGCCGTGCGAATCGATCTGTTGGATACGCTCGATCCGGTAACCGAGCACGTTGACTTCGAGGTGGCGTTTATGACGCATATTCTTCTTCTCCGGGCATTGACGCGCAGGATACGCAGAGCCGGTGTGCGGCCAGTTAACGTGGTGTTGCAAGCCGGTTAACCATTCAGTAGTGCCTCTTGCAGCATGGCTCTGCCAAGTCGTACGAGCTATCGATATGGCAGCTCCGTTCGCGACCTCAAGATCAGACAGGCCGCTCGCATGAAAGTTGCCGACATTTGCAAAGCCCGACATCGCGCTAAGGCAATGCTGAATAAGTCTCCCACTGACGTCATTCCCGCGAAAGCGGGGTTTTCAACGGCCGAATGGCCGATCATCCAACTTGATCTTAGTCCCTTGAAACGAAAGCAAATTGGATTGACCAGCTGCGCTGTTGAAAAGCGCTTCCGCTTTCGCGGGAATGACGACTTATTCAGCGTTGCCCTAAGTCGAGCGGCATAGGCGATGATTGCGTGCGCGCAATCCGATGACGCGCGCGCAGGCCGAGGCAAGCCTCCTGCTACGATAGGCGTCGCTCTCCGCCATACGATTGATCGATGATCCCGATGTCCGTCAAGTCCGACGCCGCGCGCGACCGCCGCACGTTCTGGCTGTTCATGCTGTTTGCACTGGTCGTCCTCGGCGCCGGCATCGGTCTGCGCGATCCGTGGCCGTCGGACGAGCCGCGCTTCGCCCTGGTTGCGAAGCAGATGGTCGAATCGGGCGACTGGCTGTTCCCGCATCGCGGCCGTGAACTGTATTCGGACAAGCCGCCGATGCTGTTCTGGCTGCAGGCGTCCGCCTACGAAGTCGTGCGCAGCTGGCGTCTGGCATTCCTGCTGCCGTCGTTGCTGGCCGGCCTGCTCACGCTCGGCCTGACCTACGATCTCGGCCGGCGCCTGTGGAACCATCGCGCTGGGCTCTACGCCGCGATCGCCGTATTGTTCGTGTTCCAGTTCATGTATCAGGTCAAGCGCGCGCAGATCGACCCGCTGATCATGGGCTGGATCACGCTGGCGAACTGGGGGCTGCTGCTGCATTTCCTGCGCGGGCCGAACTGGCGCGCGTACTGGCTGGGCTGTTTCGTCGCCGGCATCGGCGTGATCACGAAAGGGGTCGGCATACTCGCTCTGCTGATGTTCGTGCCGTATCTGTTTGCGCGTATTCGCGGTTGGCAGGGCGTCACGCGCAGCGCGAACGCCGCGTGGTATTGGCTCGGCGGCCTCGGCGCTTTTCTCGCGCCGATCCTGGCCTGGGGCATCAGCGTGATCCTGGTCGCGAAGGCGCGCGGCACGCCGGAGTACCAGGCCTACGTCAACGACTTGTTCTTTCACCAGACCGCTGGACGCTATGCGGGCTCGTGGTCGCATCCGCAGCCGGTCTGGTATTACCTGCCGATCGTGCTGATCAACTGGTTTCCGTTGTCGCTCGCCTACCTCGGCGCGGTACCGCGCTGGTGGCGCGATCTGAAGCTCGGCGAAGCACGCGTGATGCTGCCGCTGGTGTGGGCCGTGCTCGCGATCGTGTTCTTCAGCATTCCGGTCGGCAAGCGCGACGTCTATCTGATGCCGGTGCTGCCGATGCTCGCACTCGCGCTGGCGCCGTATCTGGAGCAGATCGCGAGCGCGCGCTGGTTGCGCACGACGGCGTTCGCGATCGCGCTGGTTGGCGGACTCGTCATCGTCGGCGCAGGACTGTGGGCGATGCTCGGGCATTCACCGGCATTCGAGGACATGATCCGGCGGCGCGAGTTGGAGGATCTGGATCATGCGGTGTGGGGCATGTTCCTCGCGATCGGTGCGGCGTTCCTGCTGGCGGCCGCCTGGTTCCGCCCGCGCCGCGGCGCGCATGCGCTGCTCGCGGGCATCACGGCGCTGTGGCTGATCTGGAGTTTCTGGTCGTACCCGCTGCTGAACGATTCGAGTTCGTCGGCCGGCATCATGCGCCGCGCGCGCGAGCTGGCCGGCGTGCAGACCGAACTCGGTCTGGTCGCCTGGAAGGAGCAGAATCTGCTGATGGCGAGCGCACCGGTAACGGACTTCGGTTTCAATCGTCCCTTCGATCAGCAGTATGTCGACGGGGTTGCATGGCTGGGCGCTTCTCCTGCGACGCGTCGGATCTTCATCCTCGACGAAGCGATGGGCAACTGCGTCGACAAGACCAAGGCGACGCGGATCGGACACGCGAACCGTCGCGACTACTGGCTGTTCGATGCCGGCGCCGTCGTGACCGGGTGCGTACCGAAACCATCGGTGGACGACGAGCCCTGACCTGAAGTCGCTCCGGATGCCGCGACTCAGCGTAACCGGCGCATTCATCGGATGACAGCGTCGATGCCGTTCTCAGGATGCGTCGGCGGCACGCTCCAGCGGCACCAGTCGCACCAGCTGTTCGCGCATGCGTCCGAACAGCTTGCGCGTGTTCCACGCATTCAACGTGCGGCTCATCGACGAGCGCGGAATGAAGTGCTTCTCGCCGAAGCCGTCGATCAGCACGAAACGGGGTCCGCCACGCGAATCGCTGCCGTAGACGATGTTCCAGGCATGCATGTCGCCGACGATCACGTTGCAAGCAAGCAGATCGTCGAGGAAGCGTGCAAGGTCGTTCTCGATCGACGCGGTGAAACCATTTTCGCGCGCATACAGCGCGGCCAGTGTCGGTGCCAGCTCACTGTTTGCGCCGCGCACCTTCTCGGAAATCAAACCCAGGCCGAGATCGGTTTCGACGACGCCGATCATGCGCGCGATCGGCGCGCTGCGATCGGCAAAACGTGCTTGCGTCGCGATGTATTCCTTCAGTTCGCGCACGAAGCCGGTGTAGTGGCGCGCGCGCGGAAGTCGCTTGTACCAGCGCGCCTTTGCACCCCAGCGCGACTGCACCGCGTCGGGGCGCATCACCTTGATCACGCAGTCGGGCTCGCGCGGGTGCTGGAACACCTGGCGCAGATGACCCACGGCGATCGGTTCCGCGTGCGCCAGCGGCAAGATCGAGGCAGGCAGGTTCCCGCTGGACGCCTTCAAATCCACAATTCCCCAAATGCGTAATCCTACCTTGTCATGCGCGCGACACAAACCGGAGTGCTGTCGCTGCGCGTTCGATGCCTGATGCCGAGTACGGGGTGGTCTGCCCGCGCCTGGCGTTCTTCTGAAGCGAATGCATCGGCGCAAGCGCATCAGAGCAGACGCACATCCAGGCCGCGGCAATCGGGGAACAGCGGCCAGTTCTTGCTGGCGGAATGGATTCGATTCGGATGCAGCGGATTCACTTTCGTGGCGTGCGACGGATCGGATGCAGCGCCAACGAATCGTGCGCCGTCGGCTCGGAAGCGGTGCATCGCGCTGGCCGCTGTCGCACGCGCTCAGCGCCGACCACCCACCTCGTCGATGTGCTTGAGCAGTTCGGCCGGATCCTCGAATACGCGATAGGCACCGGCACGCTCGAGTTCGTCCTCGGAATAGCCGCCGGAGAGCAGGCCGATGCCGAGCGCGCGCGCGCGGCGGGCGGCGAGCATGTCCCATACGGCATCGCCGACGACCGTGGCGGATTCGATCGGCACGCCGAGGCGCTCGGCAGCGGCGAGGAACAGGTCCGGATCGGGTTTGGCGTACTTGACCTGGTCGCGCGTGATGACCGGCGTGCGCGCGAGATCGACGCCGAGCGATTCCAGCAGCGGCCCGGCGGTCTCCATGCGACCGCTGGTCGCGATCGCCCACGGCAGCTTCGCCGCGGTCAGCCAGGCGATCAGTTCGCGCGCGCCCGGCAGCGGCCGAATCAACGACGAGCGGCGATTGTAGGCAGCGGCATGCAGCTGGCGCAGGCGTTCGGCACGTGCATCGTCGATGACGCTGCCGCTCTCACGCAGCAGGATATTCATCATGAGGCCGCCGCTCATGCCGATGCGCCGGTGAATGCGCCACACCGACAGCACGATGCCTTCCGCTTCGAGCGCTTCCTGCCAGGCCAGCACATGCTGATAGACGCTGTCGACGAGAGTGCCGTCGAGGTCGAACAGGAAGGCGGTCTGCGGCGACGTCTTCATCGGCGGCGACGAAACGGACGGCGGAAACGTCGAGTGTAATCCGTGCGGAACTCGATCGCGCGGGCAGCGTCGGCAGCGCGCCGACGCACACGCTAACCTAGGCGGCAATGACCTACCGTTTCGACGACTTCCTGCTCAATCCGGCGACGCGCGAACTGCGCAGACAAGGCGAACTTGTCGCGCTGCCAGCGCGCGCGTTCGATTGCCTGGCTTACCTGATCGAACAGCGCGCGCGCGCGGTCGGCCGCGATGAACTGATTGCCGCGGTATGGGGCCGGGTCGAGATCAGCGATGCCTTGCTCAGCCACACGATCGTGAAGATCCGGCGCTGCCTCGGCGACACGGGCAATGAGCAGCGCACGATCCGCACGGTGCCGAGGTTCGGCTATCGCTGGGTGCACGCGCTGGACTCGGCGCTAGCGGACGCCGCGTCGGCGGACACGGTTCCGACAGCGATGGGGTCGGTACGGTTGCTGCTGGACGAGCCGGCCATCGAGTCGTCCTTGCACGAAGCGGGGCGCGGCGTCGCGGAGGCATCCGCTGTTCCGTCGGCGTCTACGCCACGCCGCCCACACCAAACGCTGATCGGGTTGGCGCTCGTCGGCCTCGGCGTCGCAATAGCGGCCGCGTGGTGGCTCCTGCATGTACCAGCAGCCGATCGCGGCGCGATCGTAGCGGCGCCCGCGGCCGCGGTCACCGAAACGCCCGCGGCGACCGCCGTGCTCGTGCTGCCGGCTGAGGTGAATGCGCCGGAGGATTGGCGCTGGTTGCGCTTCGGTCTGATGGATCTGGTCGCAAACCGTCTGCGCAGCGGCGCGGTGCAGACGGCACCGAGCGAGACCGTGGTCAGCCTGCTCAAGCAACGCGCTGCGAGCAGCGGCGAGGCATTGCTGCACGATGCCTCGCTCGGTGAAATTGCCGCCTTGCGCGTGCTGCCGCGCGTCAGTCTCGAACAATCACGCTGGCAGGTGCGTCTGGATGCGTTCGGCGCACAACGTTCGTTCAGCGTTGAGGCGCAGGCGGACGATGCGATCATCGCCGCGCGCGATGCCGCCGATGCGCTGCTGCGCAAACTCGGCCACACGCCGAATGTGGTGCCGGCCGAAAACAGTTCGCCGGCGCTGGACGCACTGCTGCAGCGATCCGGTGCAGCGATGCTGGCCGACCAGCTCGACCAGGCGCGCGCATTGATCGCGAATGCGCCGGCCGAGTTGCAGCAGCAGCCGCAGATCGAGCAGCGCATGGCGCAGATCGAATTGCGCAGCGGCGAGTACGCAGCGGTCGAGACGCGGCTGCACGCCTTGCTCGACCGTCTGGCGCCGGGCCACGACAGCGCGCTGCGCGCACGTGCGCTGCTGACCCTGGCGGCGGCCTATGTGCGCCAGCATCAATCCGATCGCGCGGTCGACCTCTACGAGGAAGCCATCGCGCTGCGCCAACAGCCGGCGGACCACGAAGTGCTCGGCGTCGCGCATCTCGGCCACGGCGCGGTGCTGGCGCAGAAGGGCCGCTACGACGAAGCGACCGCCGAGCTGTCACGCGCACGCACGGACCTCGAAACCGTCGGCGACGCGCTCGGCGTCGCCAGCGTCGACGTCAACCTCGGCGACTTCCAGCTGATGCGGCATCGACCGGCCGATGCGCTGGCGATCCTGAAGAACGCGGTGCGCCAGTTCGAGCGCCTTGGCGCGCGCGAGGGGCGTGCCTATGCGCTGGCGCAACAGGCGATCGCCGAGGGTGAATTGCTCGAGGTCGACGCGGCGCTGGCGACGAGCGCGCGCTTCTGGCCACCGCAGGCGAACACGAACAACCTGCGCATGCGCTGGAACCTGATCCTGGCACGTGCGCAGGCGTTGCTCGGCGTCGGTCGCCTGGATGCGGCGCAGACGCTGGCCGAGCGCATCCGCAACGATGCCGATCCGCAAAAGGACGTCGTGTTGCGCGCGCAGGGCGAGTTGCTGGCCGCCGCTATCGCGAGTCAGCGCGGCGATGCGAAGGCGGCCGCGGAACTCGTCACGGCGGCCCTGGTGCCCGATCTGCGCGAAGCCGATCCCATCGGCTGGACCCGCGGGCTGCTGCTGCAGGCGCAAAGCTTGCGCGCCAGCGGCCAGGTTGCGGCGGCGGCCACGGTGAACGAAGCGCAACGCGCGTGGGCGGCCGGTTCCGGCGATGACTGGCGCAGCCTGTACGCGACGATGGGCGCGGCGGAACAAGCCTGGGCCGAGCACCGGCGTGAGCCTGCACTGGAACAGTTCGCCGCCGCGATGCAGAGCGCCGAGCGCCTGAACGTACCGGAAGACCTGGTCGCGGTCGGTGCGCCCTATCTCGCCGCGTTGATCGAGGCGAGCCAACTGGATACCGCGCGCACGGTCAGCGGACGCATTGCGATGTGGGCCGACCGTGACCTGCGCGCGGCGACCGCGCAGGCGCAGCTATACCGCGCGCTCGGCCAGGACGACGCGGCGCGCCAGGCCGAGGAGACCGTCGCGCGCCTTCGCGCGCAGGCCTCACAGGCTGCCGACGGCGAAGTCTGAATTCCTTGCAGCGGCAAGACGATGGCGTTGCCGAGGCATTGCGGTACATCGATCGAACATCGATGCCGCATCGATTCGGCATGCCATTGGCAGAGCAGACATCGACTATCGCGGGAAGCCGCCGTCGTTTCGGGGGCAGTAGCGCGCGCCCCCTGCGGGAGAATGGCACGCATGAGATTTCATCGTCCGGGGAAAGCCGAATGAAGTGGTTTCGCACCGCTGGATCGCTGTCGCTGGGTTTGTTCATCATGGTCGCAGCCGCAGGCGCGCAGACCCTGCAAAGAGTCGATGCCGGTGGCGGCGCGGTCACGCCGCCGGCCACACAGGGTGACTACTTGTACGTCGGCACCGGCTCGACCGTGAGCGTGTGGCACATGGCCGATCCGACCCAGCCGGTCTACGCCGGCCGTACGAACCAGGCTCCTGCTGCTGGCGTGGTCGGCGGCGTGGCGGTGGTCAACGGCTATCTGTATGTCGCCTGGTATACGACCGTCGATGACGGCGGCATCACGATTTATTCACTCGACGATCCCGCGCACCCGGTGGCAGTTGCCGAATTCGACGACTACGTCACCTCCGACCTCAAGCGTCCCAATGCGCTGGCAGCGTCCGGCAATAACGTCTACGTCGGCGACAACGACAATGGGCTGGTCGTGCTGGATGCGACCGATCCACTGAACCCGAGCTTCGTTGCCGCCAACACCGACCTCACCGCCTTCAACAACATGGCTGTGTTCGGCGAGCAGCTGCTGGTGTTCGGCAACGGGTTCATCGGCAACTCCGTCGCGGTGGTCGACATCAGCAATCCTGCCGCGCCGAGCGTCGCCGGCAGCACGGCGGTCGACTTCGCCTTCCTGCGCGCAGCGTTGACCGACGGCTACGCGATCGGCGTCGGCTACGAGCTCGGCGTGTACGACCTCAGCGACCCGTCCAACATCACCGAGGTGTTCGACACGCCAATCGATATCGCCACGCAGGCGATCCGCCACGGCGATACGCTCTATCTGATCGGCGACAGCGGCGTACAGGTTTGGGACTTCACGACACCCTCGGCGCCGACCCTGCAGCGCACGGTGCCGATCGGCGACGGTGATGCATTCGCGCCGGATCAGGCGGCCGATACGCCGTTCGGGCCGCTGATCCTGACGCATACCGACCGCGGCATCGTGCTCGGCGTCGCCGATCCGCAGAACCCGACGCTGGCGAGCGAATTCACCCTGCCGGTCGGCGTCGCGGTGCATGCCGGCGCGATCGGTACGGACTATGCGTATTTCGCTGAAGAGGGCTACGGCATCGGTGTCGCCGACGCGACCACACTGGCGCCGGTCGGGCGCTACGATGCGGATCTGCCGGCCGACCTCGCCCAGCGCAACATGGAAGACATCTCGGTCGATGGTGGCCGTGCGTATCTCGCCGCCTGGGGATATGGCGTGCTGATTGCCGATCTGACCGATCCGGCCCACCCGGTCGCGCTCGGTGGCGTCCCGTTCTTCGCCGCGTCGGCGATCGAGGCGCATGGCGATCTGGTCTATGCATCGAGCACCACCAACGGTGGCTTCTTCAAGATCATCGACGTGACCGACCCGACCCAGCCGCACGAACTCGGCTCGCTGACCACCAGCCAGACCTACGACCTCACGGTGCGTGGCCACTACGCCTACCTGGTCGATGGCGCCGATTTCGGCGACGGCGGCCTGCGCGTGGTCGATGTGTCCGATCCGGCCAACCCGGTCGTCAGCGGTCAGGAGCTGAGCTGTCCGTACGCGAGCGGCATCGACGCCAGCGCCGATGGCAACACGGCTTATATCGCCTGCAGCGACGGACGCTTTTCAATCGTTTCCTGATTCATGTACTGTCCGAATCCCGCGCGGGCGCGCGCTTCAAATTCGACCATGCGCAACGACACGCGCCGTTCATTGACCCGGATGGTGTCCATTGCC
>JBDTYM010000091.1:0-15049 GCA_040005635.1 Dokdonella sp.
TGTCCAGAACGGCGACAAACGCGCGTTCGACCTCTTGGTCAGGAAGTACCAACACAAGCTGGTCAGCGTCATCTCTCGCTACGTCAATGACTGGAGCGAGTGCCAGGACGTTGCCCAGGAAACCTTCGTGCGCGCTTATCGCGCCATCGGCTCATTCCGCGGCGATGCCCAGTTCTATACGTGGATCTACAAGATCGCGATCAACACGGCGAAGAACCACTTGGTATCGCAGGGCCGCAGGCCACCGACCGATGACATCGCGGTCGAAGATGCGGTGTTGTTCGACGGGACTTCGCGCCTGCACGAGTCGGCGACGCCCGAGCGTGAACTCATGCGCCAGGAAATTGAACGAACCGTATTTGCCACGGTCGAAGCGTTGCCGGATGAACTGAAGACGGCGATCACCCTGCGTGAAGTGGACGGACTCAGCTACGAAGAGATTGCGGAAACGATGAACTGCCCGATCGGTACGGTCAGGTCTCGCATCTTCCGCGCCCGCGAGGCGATCGACGAACAATTGCGCCCGCTGTTGTCGGACAAGGATTAGACACCATGAACCAGACCATCCACGAACAATTGTCGGCCTTGATGGACGGCGAGCTGGAGCGCGACGAAATGCGCTTTCTGCTGAAGCGTCTGGAGACCGACCGGGACCTGCCGCCACGCTGGGCGCGCTACCACGTCGTGCGACAGACCCTGCGTCGGCAGGAGCTGGTCGGCTTGCCCGCGACCTTCGCGGACGCTGTCATGGTCCGCCTGGAGGCGGAAGCGGTCGTCGTGCGGACGCCACGCGCAGCATGGCTGCGCTGGGGTGCTGGCGGTGCGATCGCGGCCTCGGTCGCGGTCGCCGCGCTCGTGCTGACGCGGCCAGCCGGTGATCCGCTGGCGCCAGCGGTGGCTCAGCTGCCGCTGCGGACCGCGCAGCAATCGACGCCGATCAATGTCGCGCCGGCTTCGGCGACGGCTTCCGTGACCAACGATTTCCGCGCGCCCCTGCTCGTGCCGAATGCGCCGATCGAGACTGCGCCGGCAAGCTTCGGCAGCGATTTCAGCCAACCGGTCGCGACCGATTCGCGCCTGCAGTCCTATCTGATCCGCCATTACCAGGCGACCGGGGGGACGGGGCAGTCGGCGTTCGTGCCTTATGTACTGCTCGCAACCCCGCAACGCGACCCATCGGTGGCGCAGCCGGTCGAGCCGGTTCCGCAGAATCGCTGATCGATGCGCGGGATTTCCGCCGCTAGCGGCAGCGGGGCAACAGAAGCTGCGGCTGTCGTCGTAGCCAGCCTGCGACTCCACCGTCACCGCCTTTGCCTGCTTGCATTGCGCACGCGTTCTTGCATGTTCGCGATAGTGCAGAGGCTTTTCAGCGCGGCCCTGCTGATTGCACCGATGGAGGGGCTGCGCGCCGAGGATGTCGATGCGCAAAACCTCGTGCTGCGAATGTCCACTGCGATTGCTTCACTCAACTACCAGGGCACCTTCGTCTACGACCACAACGGTCAAATCGACGCACTGCGCCTGTTTCATGCAGGCGGCGATGCGGGCGAACGCGAACGCCTGGTGAGCATGAGCGGACCGCGCAGCGAAGTGTTGCGCGATGGCAATGCGATTACCTGCCTGCAGGCAGGCGCGGGCGGCATCGCATTTCCCAATCGGGTCGGATCTCGTCTGTTGCCGCTGGTGCCGGATACGCGTGGACCGAGGTTTGCGAAGGTCTACACCGTGCGAGTGGGCGGCGAGGACCGCGTCGCCGGCTACGCTGCGCGCATCATCGATATCGTGCCCCGTGACGCCTATCGCTATGGCTACCGGTTATGGCTCGACGAAAGCACCTCGATGCTGTTGCGATCCGCCGTCGTCGACAGCGCGAACCGCATGCTCGAGCAGTTCATGTTCGTCGCGCTTGATGTCGGCGCGAAGCCGAAGGAAAGCGACCTCTCGTTCAGTGGCGGCCTTGGCACCTTGTCGGCGCCGGATGAAATCGCCCTGACCGGACCGCCGCAATGGCGCGCGGCCGATTTGCCACCGGGGTTCGTCTTTCTGCGCGGCCAGCGCCCGGCGTTGGGACCGACCCAAGCCGAGCACTACACGTATACGGACGGCGTCGCGAACGTGTCGATCTACATCGAACCGCGCGATCCGAAACTGCCAACCCAGCCGGACCATGCATCGACGCGCGGCGTGCTGAGCATTTATTCGCGTGGCGAAGGTGCCTGGGCGATCACCGCGCTCGGTGATGTGCCGCGTGTCACCGTGCAAAGGATCGTGCAGTCGATGCAGGTGGCGCCGGCGGCATCGGTTTCGCGGGCGCCTTGACAAATCTGAAGGTCACCTAAAACCGCGGCAGCGGAATCCACGAAATCCGGAACTTTGTCGCGACGTTTCCGTCCAAGCGCCTGTCCGATGCGAAGGCTTCCCAGCAGTACGCTGCATCGACTCGCTCATTCACTCACTCTAGGGAAACGAGGTACTGTCATGACGTATGAGAGGAGCGGGATGCTCTCCCGCTGGTTGCTGGCACCGGTGCTCGCGGTCGTCGTTGGCGCGAATTCATTCGCGGCCGAACTGCCAGATTTCACCGGATTGGTCGAAAAATACGGCCCGGCGGTCGTCAACGTGCAGGCGACCGGTAGTCAGGAAACGCCATCGCAGGGTCCGGACTCGGATCCGAACGACCAGCAGGACGTGCCGGAGATTTTCAAGCGCTTCTTCGGGCCGATGCCGCATCCTCGCGGTGGTGGCGAGCGCATTTCGATGGGCTCCGGTTTCATCATCTCGGCGGACGGTTACGTCCTGACCAACAACCATGTCGTTGACGGTGCCGAAAACGTCACCGTGCGCCTGTCGGATCGCCGCGAGCTCGACGCCAAGGTCGTCGGCGCCGACGCGCAGTACGACATTGCGTTGCTGAAGATCAATGCCACGGGTTTGCCGGCGGTCAGTCTCGGCGATTCTAAGAACGTCAAGGCCGGCCAATGGATGGTCGCGATCGGTTCGCCGTTCGGCTTCGATCATTCGGTGACGGCCGGTATCGTCAGCGCCGTCGGGCGCAACTTCGGCGGCGCCGATCAGCAGTACGTGCCGTTCATCCAGACCGACGTGCCGATCAATCGGGGTAATTCCGGTGGTCCACTATTCAATCTGGATGGCCAGGTCGTCGGCATCAATTCGCAGATATTCTCGAACACCGGCGGTTTCATGGGCGTCTCGTTCGCGATTCCGATCGACATCGCGATGAACGCGGTCGACCAGATCAAGACCAGTGGGCGCGTCACGCGCGGCATGATTGGAGTACAGATCCAGAACGTCGATCGCGAACAGGCGAAGGCGCTCGGCTTGCCACGCAGCGGCGGCGCACTGGTCAACAAGGTCACCCCGGGCAGCGCCGCGGACAAGGGCGGGGTCCAGCTCGGCGACGTGATCCTCAGCTACGCCGGGCACGACATCGTGACCTCCGCCGACTTGCCACCGCTGGTCGGTTCGAGCAAGCCTGGCAGCAAGGCCGATCTCAGCATCTGGCGCGACGGCAAGACGATGTCGGTGCCTGTCATGGTCGGCGAGCAGCCGGCTGACAAGGAGGCGCTGGCCAGTGTCAAAGGCAGTGCCGCGCCACCGTTGGCCGCCAATCCGCTTGGCATCGTCGTCGACGAGATCAGCGCAGATCAGCGCAAGCAACTCGGCCTGAATCCTGGCGAGGGGGTTGTCGTCACACGCGTTGCCACCGCCGCCGCGCGTCGGACCGCAGTCGCGCCGGGCGATGTGATCCTGATGGTCGGCCGCAAGCCGGTGAAATCGGTCGCCGATTTCAATGGGGCGACGCACGACGTCAAGCCGGGCGAGTCGGTCATGCTGCTGGTTCGTCGCGAGGATCAGACACAGTTCCTGATGGCGACGGTGCCGAAGGCGGCGAAAGGGTGAAGCCGGGAAGTCGGACGCAATACGCTCTGTCAGCCGCCTGCTGCGCAGGCTGAAAAAGGTCAGGGAAAGCGCGCATGGCCAGCAAAGCCCTGCGTGCTTTTCCCTTTGCGGCGCGGGCAGGCGCGATCAGGGCTGCCGTTTACTCGTGAAGTCGCGGGATGCGCGCCCGGTTTGGTTGACGGCCGCGAAAACTGAGGAGATGCAGCGGGGCGCCCGGCGCGCCTTTGCCGTTGCCGCACCATAGGCCCGACCTTGCGGCATGCCGTGCGCGCCGTGTGCGACTCCGCCGCAGGTGCCCGACAATCTGCGATAATCGACCTCTTGTGCCGACCGCCAGGCCGTGGCTACCGCAGACCCGATGCTTCATATCCGCAATTTTTCTATCATCGCCCACGTCGACCATGGCAAATCCACGCTCGCCGACCGCATCATCCAGATTTGCGGCGGTTTGACCGAGCGCGAAATGGAAGCGCAGGTGCTCGACAACAATCCGATCGAGCGCGAACGCGGCATCACGATCAAGGCGCAATCCGTTTCGCTGCCATACACGGCGAAGGACGGCCAGGTCTACCAACTCAACTTCATCGACACGCCAGGTCACGTCGACTTCAGCTACGAGGTCAGCCGTTCACTTGCGGCCTGCGAAGGCGCACTGCTGGTCGTCGATGCGGCGCAGGGGGTCGAGGCGCAGTCGGTAGCGAACTGTTACACCGCGGTCGAGATGGGCCTCGAAGTCGTGCCGGTGCTGAATAAGATCGATTTGCCGACTGCCGATGTCGAGAAGGTCAAGGAAGAGATCGAGGCCGTCATCGGCATCGACGCGACCGACGCAGTTGCGATCAGCGCGAAGACAGGACTCAATGTCGTCGATGTGCTGGAGGCGATCGTTGCGCGCATTCCGCCGCCGAAGCCGCGTGACACCGACCGTCTGCAAGCACTGATCATCGACTCCTGGTTCGACAATTATCTCGGCGTCGTCTCGCTGGTGCGCGTGATGCAAGGCGAGATCAAGGCGCGCGACAAACTGTTGGTGATGTCGACCGGGCGCACGCACGAGGTCGATCAGGTTGGCGTGTTCACGCCGAAGCGCACGCCGCGCGCGTCGCTCGGCGCAGGCGAGGTCGGCTGGATCAACGCATCCATCAAGGACGTCCATGGCGCGCCTGTAGGCGACACATTGACGCTGGCGAGCGCGCCGGCGCCGGGGCCGCTGCCGGGTTTCCAGAAGATGCAGCCACGCGTCTTCGCTGGCTTGTTCCCGGTCGTCGCCGACGAATTTCCGGCGCTGCGCGAGGCGCTGGAAAAGCTGCGCTTGAATGACGCCGCGCTGGCGTTCGAACCGGAAAGTTCGGAGGCCATGGGCTTTGGTTTCCGCTGCGGCTTCCTCGGCCTGCTGCACATGGAGATCATCCAGGAGCGGCTCGAGCGCGAATACGATCTCAATCTGATCACGACGGCGCCGACCGTCATCTACGAAATCCTGAAGACCGACGGCACCGTGATGACGCTGGACAATCCGGCCAAACTGCCGCCGAGCCAGTACATCGAGGAGGTGCGCGAGCCGATCATCGTCGCGAACATCCTGACGCCGCCCGAACACATCGGCAACATCATCAAGCTGTGTGAGGACAAGCGCGGTGTGCAGCGCTCGATCAATTACATGGCCAGCCAGGTGCAGATCAGTTACGAGTTGCCGCTGGCCGAGGTCGTGCTGGATTTCTTCGACAAGCTGAAGTCGGTTTCGCGCGGCTATGCCTCGATGGACTACCACTTCGAGCGCTTCCAGGCCGGCCCGCTGGTGCGCGTCGACATACTGATCAACGGCGATCGCGTTGACGCCCTCAGCCTGATCCTGCATCGCACCAGTGCGGACCGTCGTGGCCGCGAACTGGTCGAGAAGATGAAGGAACTGATTCCGCGCCAGCAGTTCGACGTCGCCATCCAGGCGGCGATCGGTGCGCAGATCATCGCGCGCTCGAGCGTCAAGGCGTTGCGCAAGAACGTGTTGGCCAAGTGCTACGGCGGCGACGTCTCGCGCAAGCGCAAGCTGCTGGAGAAGCAGAAGGAAGGCAAGAAGCGCATGAAGCAGGTCGGCAATGTCGAAATTCCGCAGGAGGCTTTCCTGGCCGTCCTGCAGATGGACAACAAGTAACGAACAGGCGGTGCGCCCGTGGCGCACCTATCCGAGCAGAAGGGACGTTTCATGGATTTCGATTTCGCATTGTTGCTGGTGGTGCTGACGGCGTTGTCCGGTGTGATCTGGCTGATCGATCGCCTCGCTCTCGCCGGCGCGCGCGCGCGCCGCGCGCGGGCCTTCGAAGCGATGGCCGCGCTGTCGCAGGAAGAGCGTGATGCGCGCTCGCGCAATGCGCTGCAGGAGCCGGTCGCGGTCGAGTACGCGCGATCGTTTTTCCCGGTGCTGTTGTTGATCCTGTTGTTCCGCTCGTTCATCGCCGAGCCGTTCAAGATTCCATCCGGTTCGATGATGCCGACCCTGTTGGTCGGGGATTTCATCCTGGTCAACAAATTTGCCTATGGCTTGCGCCTGCCGGTGCTGAACACCAAGGTCCTCAGCGTCGGCGAGCCGAAACGCGGCGACGTGTTCGTGTTCCGCTATCCGGAAAATCCCAAAGAAGACTACATCAAGCGCGTGATCGGCCTGCCGGGCGATGAGATCACCTACCGCAACAAGACTCTGTATATCAACGGAAAGGAAGTTCCGGAGAGCTATCTCGGCCCCTACACCGGCCCGTCCGAGTCCGGTCGCAGCATGGCCGGCGGTCAGGTCAAGCAGGAGAGCCTGGAGGGCGTTGAGCATCGCATCATGGAACTGCCGCAGGTCTATATCGGCCACGAGGGCACCTGGAAAGTGCCTCAGGGCCAGTATTTCGCCATGGGTGACAACCGCGACAACAGCCAGGACAGCCGCTTCTGGGGCTTCGTACCGGAGGCGAACCTGGTCGGCCGCGCATTCGTGATCTGGATGAATTTTGACAACGGCATCGACTTCAGTCGTATCGGGACACTGATAAAGTAGGTGCCGGGTTTTCATCCAACGGGTGAGGGAGAACAAATGAAAATGCAGCGCAAGGTCAGGGGCATCACGCTGATCGGGTTTGCCATGGTGTTGTGCGTATTGGGCTTCTTCGCGTACCTGGCGATGCGCCTGATACCGATGTATGTCGAATACTTCGGTGTCCTCAAGTCCATGGAGCACGTGCGGAGCGAGCCGGGAGCGGCGCAGAAATCGGTTGATCAGATCCGCCGCGACCTGATCTTGGAATTCGACACGCAGTACGTGGATTTGAATAGCGTGCCGCCTGCGGCCATTCAGGTCGTCCGTGAAGCGGGTGGCGCAACGCTTCGCGTCGCCTACGAAAAGCGCGTGTCCTTCCTTTACAACCTCGATATCGTCGGCAAGTTCGACAAGTCGGTCAGTCTCAACGGTGCCGGTGGCGAGTAATTCCATCCTCGGGCATGCGTTTGCCGACGTGGCGTTGCTCGAACGCGCGCTTACCCATCGCAGCGCCGGGTACGCAAACAACGAGCGCCTGGAGTTCCTGGGCGACGCGCTGGTCAACCTGTTCGTCGCCGAACTCGTCTACGAGCGGCATCCGCGCGCCGACGAGGGAGAAATGACGCGGCTGCGCGCCGCGTTGGTCAATGGCGGCGCGCTCGCTGAGATCGCGCGGGCGGAGGAGATCGGCGAACGGCTGCGTCTGGGGCCCGGCGAGCTGAAGAGCGGCGGTTTCCGGCGCGACTCGATCCTTGCCGATGCGTTTGAAGCGTTGATCGCGGCGATTTACGCCGATGCCGGTTGGTCGGCCTGCCGCCAACTCGTGCGGCGCCTGTTCGACGAACGCGTAGCCGCGGGTGCCAATACACCGAAGGATGCGAAGACGCGACTGCAGGAGCTGCTGCAAGGGCACAATCGCGCGTTGCCGCTGTATGAACTGGTCGCCGCAAGCGGCGAAGACCACGCTCGCGTCTTCGAGGTCGCCTGCCGCGTCGACGAGCTCGACATCGCCGCGCGCGGCAGTGGCACCAGTCGGCGCGCGGCCGAGCAGGCCGCTGCTGAACGCGTACTCGTCGATGTGCAACGGAAACTGGATCATGAAACCTGAAGCAGTCCATCGATTCGGACGAGTCGCCCTGATCGGACGCCCGAACGTCGGTAAATCGACCCTATTGAACGCCCTGATCGGCACGCGGCTCAGTATCGTGACGCCGAAGCCGCAGACGACGCGCCATCGCATCCTCGGCATCGCCTCCCGCGGCGACGCGCAGATCGCCTTCATCGACACTCCTGGCCTGCATCAGGGCGGCAAGCGCGGACTCAACCGTCAGCTCAACCGGATCGCGCGCCAGGTGCCGGACGAGGCGGACGTGCTGGTGCACGTCATCGACGGCATGCGCTGGCAGGACGAGGACGAGGATGTCTGGCGGCTCGTCGCCGGCCAATCGGCACCGTGCCTGCTGGTCGTCAACAAGGTCGACAAGCTTGCCGACAAGAAGCCGCTACTGCCGTTCGCCGCCGAAATCACGCGCGAACGCAGCTACGCGGGCGTGCACTTCGTCGTTGCACGGCGCGGCGACGGCCTGCCGGCTCTGCTCGATGATTTGATCGCGCGATTGCCGGAGGGGGCTTCGGAGTATGCCGAGGACGAATTCACCGATCGCAGTGAACGCTTCCTCGCGGCTGAACTCATCCGTGAGCAGTTGATGCTGCAGCTCGCCGCAGAATTGCCTTATGCGATCGCGGTGGAGATCGAACGCTTCGAGGACGCCGCCGACATCACTCGTATTGGTGCCGTGATCTGGGTCGAGCGGGATGGCCAGAAAGGCATCGTCATCGGCGCCGGCGGTACACAACTGAAAAAAATCGGCAGTGCTGCGCGCCGCGCGATCGAGCAGGTGTTCGATCGCCGCGTCTTCCTCGAGCTGTGGGTGCGCGTGCGCGAATCCTGGAGTGACGACGTGGCAGCGCTGAAGCAATTCGGCTATTCGGAGTAGCGTGCTCGCGTTGCGAGCTGTGAATGGGAAAGAGCGAAGGGGAACGGGGAAAGAATAAGAGCGTCGTTTGCTTTACTCTTTTCCACTGACCCTTGCCCCTATGAGGATCGACCAGCAACCGGCCTTCGTCCTGCACGCGCGGCCGTATCGCGAGACCTCGCTGCTGCTCGACGCCTTCACGCGAGATCATGGTCGCGTCGGCCTGATTGCTCGCGGCGTACGGCGCGAGCGCAGTCGTTTGCCGCGCGGCGTGCTGCAGCCGTTGCAGCCGTTGCTGTTGAGCTGGGTCGCACGCGGCGAACTGGGCGCGTTGATCAGCGCCGACGTCGCCAGCGCACCGTTCGCGCTGGCCGGCGACGGATTGTTTGCGGCGATGTACGTCAACGAGCTCGTTCTGCGCCTGAGTGGCCGCAACGACGCGCACGCGGACGCATTCGTCGCCTATGCGCAATGCCTCGCGCGTTTGGCGGATGCCGGCGATATGGCGTGGACATTGCGCCGTTTCGAACGCGATCTCCTCGCCGATCTCGGCTACGCGCTGGCGTTGACACACACGGCCGCTGGTGTGCCGATCGTGGCGGATGTCGACTACGGCTATGACCCGGAGTCCGGTGCCAGCGCATGGCACAACGGTTCGCACTGGCCGCAGGTGCGGGGATCGGCATTGCTGGCGCTGGACCGCGATGAACCGCCTTCGGCAGAGCAGCTCGTGCAGTTGCGTCGGCTGATCCGCGCAGTGGTGCGCCACCTGCTGGGCGCTGACTTGCAGTCGTGGTCGCTGTCGGCGCGTCCAACCGGTGCTGGCGGGGTCGGCTAGACTGCCAGCCGCGCGCGTATGCGCCTGCACTTCTGCAGGAAATCGGTGATGGCCGCCGCTGGCCAAGCCGACGTTTCCAGCGCCTCCCGCAAGGCGGCTCCCGCGCGCAGCAACGCAGGAACACCGCAGAACCCGGCTGAGGCATCGAGCCGATGCAGGCGCTCGCGCAGCGCATGCGCATCGCACGGGTCGGCATACGCGGCAAGTTCAGTCGGCAACGCGTCGAGCTCGGCGACGAGCAGCGCGCGCAGAGCGGTGACGATCGACGAATCGCCACCGGCTGCGGCGAGCGCCTGGCGGTCGTCGAAATCGGATCGCTGTTCTTCGGCATCGATCGCTTCCGGCACGCACAAGTACCGAGCGAGTGCAATGCGCAGGTTTGCCAGGCTCACGGGTTTGACCAACACATCGGCAAAACCAGCGGCAAGCAGCGAAGCGTGTGTCGACCTGTCGTCGTCCGCGCTGGTCGCCAGCGCCGCCACATTCCTGCACGGGCCGGGGTGCGTGCGTATGTGCGTGAGCGCGGCGGCACCACCGAGTCGCGGCATGCGCGCGTCGAACAGGAGCAGGTCGAACGCGGACTCGCCGGCGCGTTCGACCGCAATGCGACCATCCGCGGCTTCGACACCGTCGATGCCGAACTTCGCCAGCGCCCCGACGAAGAAACGCAGCGTCAACGGGTTATCGTCGGCAACGAGAATGCGTGGAACGGTCACGGTCGGCATGGCTGGGCGATGACTGGCAGAATGGCCGTCGATGCGAACGCCGTCAACGCTGGGGTGGGTGGGCCTTGTTGCCTTGGTCGTGTTGGCGTTGGCCGGCTCGGCCGAGGCGCGGACGCTCCGCGTGAGCGCGAAGCGCATCGATTCCGCGCGCGCCCATCTGCAGGATCTGCAGATCGTCGTCACCCAGAATCCCGAGGGTGCGACCTCGCTGGAGCTGGACGCCGCCAAAGTTGCGATAGCGCAGCTCGCCCTTTCGGGTCGCCTCGCCTGGAGTTGCAGCCTGTCGCTCGAGGGCGATGGCGCGCGCCGTTGCGGCGGTCCGGTTCATCTCGTCGACGGCCAAGGAGCGGACCAGACGGCGAATCTCAACGTGCGCCTGAGCGACAGGCTGGTCGAGCTGAATCTGGCTCGGGACGGCAGTGAGGTCGCGGTGAAGCTGCCATTTACCGCGGATCAGCCCATCGCCGTCGCGCTGCAGCGCGTGCCGGCTGGGTGGCTCGCGGGGCCGCTGGCCGAAGCCTGGAAGGGCGGTGAATTGCGCCGAGGCCTGTTCGACATGGACATGACGCTGCATGTGGACGGTCGAATCGAGACGCAGTATCGACTCGACGGACTCGCCTTCAATACGCGCGATGGCACGGTTTCCGGCGACGGCATCGCGGTGGCAGGCAAGCTCGATGCCACCACGAGCGACGGCGATACGCATGTGGTCGCCGCGTCGACGTTTTCCGGCGGCACGCTGCGCGCCGGTGCGGCGAGCGTGGTGCTGCCGGATACCGCTATCGAGGCGGCGCTCGATATGGTCGCGCATGCGAACGGGCGCTTCGCCATCGCGCGCTTCGACTGGCGTGATGGCGAAGCGCTGGCGCTGCAGGCCAGCGGCGAGCTCGAGCCCGCGGCCATGGCACCGTTGCGCTCGATGCAGGTGCGGATCGAACGCGCGGTGTTTCCACTCGCGGCAGAACGCTATGCGAAGAGCCTGTTGGTCGCGCAAGGTCTCGCTGCGCAGTCCCTGCGCGGCGAGCTGAGTGGTGAATGTGCGATCGACGAGAAAGGCCTGCAGCAGCTCGCGCTGGCTACGACGGCCTTCGATATCGATGCTGGGCGCCTTGCGCTGAAGGGAATCCAAGGCGGCATCGACTGGGCGGCGCAGGGCACGCAGCCGGCGCGTGCGATTGCCTGGAAATCTGCGCGACTCGACGACTATTTGCTGCCGGCCGTGTCTTCGCGCTGGCAGTCGCGCGATGGCGAGTTGCACCTGCAAGGCAGCGTTCGCGCGAAACTGCTCGGCGGCGAGGCGACGCTCACGCAGACCGTACTGCACCCGCTGGCAATCGACGGCGAGCGCCTGCGTAGTGGATTCAAGCTCAGCGGTCTCGGCTACGACAGCCCGGATGGCACACTCGCGGCGGGACGGATCGTGGCCAGCGGAAGTGTGCGTGTGTCCGGTAGCGACGAAGCGCCGCGCGTGCAGTTGAGCGCCATTCTGCAGGGCGGCGAAGCGTTGGCGGGATCGTTCTACGTAAAGCTGCCCTCGACGCCTGTTCGTGCGGCGCTCGATGCGACCTACGCCGATACGAAGTTGCAGATTCATGCGTTCGACTGGGACGACGCCGACGCGCTCGCCTTCAGCGCCAGCGGCGAGATCGCCCCGCGCGATGCCAGCCCGCTGCAGGCGTTGCAGGTCGAACTGCGCCAGGTACAGCTCGACCGCGCGATCGAGCGTTACGCGCGCAGTTGGTTGGCCTCGAAGGGCTATGCGGATTTGAGCGGCAGCGGCAAGCTCTCGGGTGCGCTGAAGTTCGATCGCGACGGATTGCAGCATTTCGCGTTCAGCGCGCAGGCCGTGGATCTGAGCGATGGTGCCGGCCGTTTTGCGTTCGCCGGTATCGATGGCGGGGTCGACTGGGAATTCCATCGCGATACGCCGGCAACGGCGCTCGCCTGGCAGTCGATCGAGCTGTTTCGGATTCCACTCGGCGGCGCGCGCGCCGAGCTCGCGACGCGCGACGGCGCGATCGTGCTCACGCAGGCATTGCCGATCGCCGTGCTCGGTGGCCAGGTGCGTCTGGAAAAGCTCAGCCTGCAACCACGCTCGCCGCGTGGCGAACGCTATGCGGGCTCGTTCGCCCTGGTCGGCCTCGACATGCCGCTGATTTCCGCCGCGCTCGGCTGGCCGAAGTTTCCGGGCAGTCTCTCTGGCGGCATCCCCGAAATCGAATTCGCCGGCGATACCATCGAGCTGCATGGCGGTCTCGATCTGTACGTATTCGACGGTCATCTCGGCGTCAGCGGCGTCACGCTGGAACGACCGTTCGGCGTCGCTCCGTCGCTCGGCGCGGATATCCACTTCGAGAATTTCGACCTCGATCAGCTGACCAGCGCGTTTTCGCTCGGCGGCATGAGCGGTCGACTCGACGGCACCATCGGAGGGTTGCGCCTGGTCGACTGGAGCCCGGTCGCACTCGATGCCTGGCT
Organism: Dokdonella sp.; assembly: GCA_040005635.1. Classification (GTDB taxonomy): domain Bacteria; phylum Pseudomonadota; class Gammaproteobacteria; order Xanthomonadales; family Rhodanobacteraceae; genus Dokdonella_A. The sequence continues at coordinate 12,955 of JBDTYM010000091.1, forward strand.
GCGCACCAACGGCGGCGGCCGCATGAGCTACAAGGCGGTCAACGACATCACGTCCATCGGTGGTGGCGGCGGCTTGTCGGCGAATCTGCAGACAATGGCCCTGCAGATCTTCGACACCTTCGGATATCGGGCACTCGGCATCCGCTGCCGCCTCGTCGACGAGGTCTGCCTGATGGGTGGCATCGATCCGTTGCCAGTCGCCTCGGCGGGAGATTCAGACGCAGGCGGCTACACTATCGTCGAAGGCTCCGGCCTGCCGCGCATCCAGATCGTCGGTCATCGCCGTCGCGTCGACTGGCCGACGGTCGTACGAAGGCTGCGCGAATCGATGCAGGGGCAGGGGCAGGGGCAGGGGCCTATCATCAAGTGATGAAGCTTTGAAAGGTGCCATCGGAATGTTCGATCTTTGCGTTCAGAGGTGAGCGCACACAGCAATGGAGACCCATCATGCGCAAGTTCCTCGTCTGGGCTGCCCTCGCCACCGCGCTCGCGCTGCCGGTCGCCTGTGTGACGATCAACGTCTATTTCCCCGAAGCCGCGGCGGACAAAGCCGCCGAGCAGTTCGTCGACAAAGTGCTGGGTGAACCCGTCAAGGAGGCGCCACCCGTGAATGAGCCGCCGCCACCCGGCAAGTCGCCAGGTGCGATGTTGCTCGACTTCGTGATTCCGAGCGCCACCGCGCAGACTGCGAACATCAATATCCAGACGCCGCAGATTCAGGCGATTCAGGCTCGCATGCAACAGCGCTTCGCGACGAGCCTGACCAAGGCTTTCGCCAGCGGCGCGATTGGTTTTGGCAAGGATGGCCTCGTCGCTACGCGCGACGCGGCCAGCGTGCCGCTGCCGGAACGCGCTGCGCTGAACGCGGCGGTCGCCGACGAGAACCGCGATCGCCAGGCGGTCTACCGCGAGATCGCGATCGCGAACGGTCACGCCGAATGGGAGGCGCAGATTCGCGCCAGCTTCGCCAAGCAATGGATCCAGCAGGCGAAGCCGGGCTGGTATTATCAGGATGCTGGCGGCGGCTGGAAGCAGAAATGACGACAGGATGGAGTCATTCCACGCCGACCATGGAGGGTCGATGACGCAGCATCCGGCGCCTTCGGACATGCTGTCGTCGTATGTGAGCTGACTAAACGAGTTCTGCTGCCGGCGACCGCCAATTTTCCGTTACGCGCCCACCTCTGTCGGGGTGGGCGCTGCATTTTCAGATCATGCAAACACCCGAAGTCGACATCACCGATCTCAGCCATGACGGCCGCGGCGTCGCGCGTATCGATGGCAAGGCCGTCTTCGTCGCTGGCGCATTGCCGGGCGAGCGAGCGCGTATCCGCTATACCAAGCGCAGCCGCAGTTTCGACGAAGCAAAGGTCGAGGAACTGCTGACGCGTTCGCCGGAGCGTGTCGAACCCCGTTGCGTCCATTTCGGCACCTGCAGCGGCTGCACCTTGCAGCATCTTCCGCCTGCCGCACAGATTGCCGCCAAGCAGCGCGTGCTCGCAGAGAACTTCGAACGCATCGGCAAGGTCGAGCCGGAACGTTGGCTCGATCCGCTCAGCGACGAACCCTGGGGTTATCGCCGCAAAGGCCGCTTGTCGGTCAAATGGGTCGAGAAGAAGAACAAGGTGCTGGTCGGTTTTCGCGAAGACAATCCACGCTTTGTCGCCGACCTCTCCATCTGCCATACCTTGCTGCCGCAGGTTGGCGAGCGTTTGGCGGCGTTAGGCGAACTGGTCGGTGCGCTCGATGCGAAAGCGCAGATCGCGCAGATCGAGATCGCTGCCGGCGACGAAACGGTCGCGCTCACATTCCGCAATCTGCAGCCGCTGTCCGAGCACGACCGCGCTGCGTTGATCGCCTTCGGACAGCAGCACGCTCTGGCGATCCTGCTGCAGCCGGGCGGCCCGGACAGCGTGACGCCGCTGTGGCCGGACGTCGTGCCCCTGTCGTTCCGCATACCGGCATCGGATATCGACATCGCGTTCCGCCCGCTCGATTTCATCCAGGTCAATGCCGGCATGAATCGGCGCATGATTGCGTGCACGCTCGATCTGCTCGATCCGCAACCCGGCGACCGCGTGCTCGATCTGTTCTG
>JBDTYM010000092.1:0-14826 GCA_040005635.1 Dokdonella sp.
GGTTGAGCCTACGGCCGGGTTCGACCTCGATGAGCCGCTGCGCATGTGTATAAGCTGGATCGTCAATCACTTTGCTGATCTCGTCAGCGGCAATCGCCGACGACGACATCAGAATGGAAAATAAGATTCCTTTGCAAATATTGACGGCTTTATGCACGAGCCTCCTCCGCGGGTGAATAAAGTCAGCGCGCCGCCCATCGAAAATGGTGCGCGCAATGGGCCGGCTTCCAGTGAAACATTAGAGCCAGAGCTTACCGCGTCCCGACGCGAAGGTGTCGGAGCAACTGGGAGCAACCGAGTAACGCGCACTATTCGGGCCAGGTGTGATTTTCAGACGCTAGAAGGATTACACCGTAGGCCCGATCCGGAAGCCTGCGGGTGATCACGCACGATATTTACACCGCCCCAATTCGGACTCGATTCGGCCCCTGGTTTCGGAAAACCCGAACGTGGGAAAGCACACGCACCCCGGCCTCCGTGTCATTCGCGCAGCCTTGGCTCCGGTTGCCTTTGATCGGATCGCGCAGTCGATATCCAGGACGCCAGGCCGGTGCCCCAGAGCGTGATGGCGCAAATGACGTCGACGGCAGCAACGACAGGAGCCACAGCAAGCCCGCCGGCGATGACCGCAACGCCACCGATGCCTGCCAATGTCATCAGCGAAGCGGTAACGTAAAAGAACGGTGCCCGGAACAATCGCGCAAGAGGGTAGAAATGCAAGCCGACGATGATCGCGATAGCGGGTATCAGATACTGCTCAAGGTGGTGACCGGCCAGCACATACGCGGCGACATTCATGGCGACGATTTCGGCTGCGACGAGGGCGGCAAAAAGTCCGCCGCTGCGACGCTGCCTGACCCGCGCTGCATTGGGAGTGAGAGGCAGTTGTCGGCCGCGGCGGATGAGTGTGATGCCGACGATCACCAGCGCCGCGGTGATCAGCGCAATGATCGCGTAACCAGCGGCGACAAAGGCGGTTGGCCACTCCGATCTTGAAGAGCTGGCCCAGAATGCTGCGAATGCGGCGCAAACGAGGATTCCCATGCCGCGGCTGCGCATCGCCCAAGCGGTTGTGCGGGTGGATCCATTCGTGGTCATGACGGAGTCGACTCCCATGGTCGGACGCGCATGCGAAGACGAGTCTTTCGCGATGCGGCTTGCCACGCATATTCGCCGCATCCACTGCCGAAGATCAGTCGGTCACGTCACCGGGTTGAGGTGACAGGTGTCAGCCAGGACGGCGCCCAACGCTGAGCTTAAACCGGACCGTGTACGGCGTCGGCTTGGACAAGAAGTTGGACGGAAACTCGCCGTACTTCTAAGACGATCGCGGACGGTAGAGGGCCACAATCGTTCGCGACGAGGATCACTTCATCATCATTCGGTGCACTTGGGTGAGTGACATGGTCGCTAACCACGTGCACTCGGATGTGATGAGCATCTAGAGTGGCGCGATCAATTACATAGACGTAGCCTACTTCAGCTCGGTCGCCATGTGTGGCGTAATAGATTGCTCGTTGCAGGTGTGGCGTAGTTGAAATTCCAGACGTTGGAAAGCCCGCTTGTTCCAGTTGATGTTCGACGACTCCATTCTGGATTGACTCGCCCCAGTCAGATTCATCCCAGGCTGCTTTATCCCAGGAAGCGCGGCGAGCAAAAGCCGCAGTTTCCTTTGGGCGAAGCGCCGCGCCGGCCAGACGGTGGATTGATTCACTTACACCGCGATACAATAGATTTTCCATTGCTGCCTAACGCTTGAGGTAAGTGGCCGCTGCCACGATGACTGCCAGATTACCGCGGACTCGCCGCAGCGGTCCACTTGACCGAGTAGTTAGGTGCGCAACGAGTGACTACAAATGAAAGTTGACCACTGGCGCAAACGCGGCAATCGCTGCGCACACCTGAAAAGCCAGAGTCACCGCGACTTGCCTCGGCGTGCGACGCAGCCAACGAAACACGAAAAATGCAATGACGGGCAATTGGCCAATCATGAGCAGCTGAAAGGTATGAGCCGCGGCACCTTCATCGGGCTCGGGTGCGGACCCATTCCCGGCGAGATTGAGCAGCACGACAAAAAGCGCAGCCAGAGACATGACGATTGGAGCGATACCGCTAGGCTGTCTCGAAAATGACAACATTTTGGACCTCCATTGCGAACGCCCGAGTTAACGCGCCGCGCGCGGCGCACGATTATTGCGGTGACTCACCACGGTCGCGTTGGACGACTAGTTAGGTGTTACCACCAGAGTTGCGCTTGGCCAACCAAGATGAGAACGACTAAAGCCGCTGGAATGAATGCAATAGCTGCAGCTACGTTCTTACGATAGCGGTGAAGTAGGCCAGCCAGCAACAGCGAAATAGCAATGGGCAACATGTAAATCGCAAAGACTGGCTCCCACATGCCGCAACCCTTTCCGCCGTACCAGCAAAATTTAGCGTCGGCAAACAGTAGGACTGTAAAAGCGGCAAAAAAGGCGCCGACCACAAGCTCTAGGGTCATTATGAATCGAATCATATGTGACACCTAACGCCTGAATTAAGGCGACCCGCGAAGCGGGTTCGGCTTGAATGAATTGTTAGGCCCCGCTCGCAACGTCAAGACGCTTGACGTAATGCAACTGAGAAAAGCCTCGCGGGTAGTCCCGAATGGATGCCTGTTGCTCGTAACCAAGTCGTTCATAGAAGGCCGGTGCCTGAAAACTATGCGTGGCGAGTATGACCTGGGTGCACGCTCGATCTTTCGCTTCCGATTCGACTGCGGCCATTAGCGACCTACCGAGCCCATCTCGCCTATGGCTCTCATGCACCCATAAGTGTGCGACATAGCACGTTCCGCCCCAGGTATGGCCAGTTACAGCTGCGATGACGTCGCCAATGGAACTCCGTATCGAGGCGGCCAAGACCTCGCCGTCATGAAACCCAGTCGTTTTGGCATTGAGCTCGTAGATCTGATCAACAAGAAATGCGTCGAGGTCGGCGTAGGTGTCGCTGTTGAACTTAATGACAGGAAGTGTCATGAGGGTCTAACGCTTGAGTTCAGCGGCTGCTTCCGCCCACCGCATGATGGTAGCGCAACCCGCCACAGCAGTCCGCTTGAACGAATAGTTAGAGACCGTGGCGTGGCCACACTTTGACTGCGACTAGAGCGCCGAAAAATGCAACAACAACGGCAACGACAAACGGCAGTACTTGCTCGAAGCCCGCAGATTCGTGCGTGGCACGAGCGCCAAGGACGGTGATGAGAAGCAGTATCGAAGCGCCAAGGGCGGCACCTAGCGTACCGTGTAGCAGGGGCCTTGCCCGAGCGAATAGGGCGCCGATGAAGCCCGAAAAGGCCGAGATAAAGATCGCGAGCCCAGCGAGTGCGAGCAGCGAGGACAAGCCGTGCGCGCCACCCAGAGAGGACGCGGTGAGAAGCAATATTACGCAAACGAAATACCCGACAATGAGCGCGGCCGCTCCGATGACAAGAGCCCGGATGTCAAAAGGGCAATTCATAGGCACTAACGCCTAAGCTAAGCGGCCGTGCGGGCCGCGATGCATGATTGCATGGGAAACTTCCTCCCGCACGGTCCGCTTGAGCGCATAGTTAGCCTGCAGCGCCACGGAGCACCGCTTCTTGGACTTGGCCACGCACGAGGTACTTGAATGTGGCCGAGAACTCCGAGAGCTGCTGATATGAAGTGACGAGCTCGACGTCGATGGAGTCGCCAACATTCCCAGATTGAGCGACAGGTGTGCGCAGTACGACGCGACAGCCTACGCTGCCGCGATGCCCAATGGGACGGACTAGAAGCGAAAGGTGAAGCTGCTCCAGTTCTCCGCGCTTCTGTTTGTGCCAGAAGCCGCCTTCGAGAGGTGCGAGACCATCCGAAGGCAGTGGAAAAGCGAGCAACTCGTCTGCAAAGGCAAAGAGCCTGCTATCGGAAAACCAGGCAGAGCCTTGACCGGAAAAACCGTTGGCGCGAACAGAGGCACGCAGTTCACCAGTGCCGTCGCTATCGCGGTCGTACGTGACGTGCAGAGAGTCTTGCATATGCAGGCTAACGCCTGAGTTAAGCCGCGCTGTTTACGGCGTCGGCTTGGACGAATAGTTATGCCTCATGCACTGGAAACAGCCCAGCCCAACCTTTGGCCGGACGACCCACCTGCGTGAACTTCGCGTTTGTTTGCGGAAAGCAGCGGCCACCGAGATTGGTGAAGTCACCCAATTTGCGCGGATGTTCAACATAGCTGATCACGGACTTGCCTTGCACGAATACCAGCAGCGAGATGCCGTCGTTGTGTTTGATGCTGGTAAGTGTTTCAGCCGACCAGTCGATCCCTAGGGTTTCAGCGGCGGCAGCATCGTTGGAATAGGGGCCAAGAACACAAACGCGGTCCCAGTTACCGGGAACGGCCAACGCAAGGTCAACGCTTTTGCCGCCCGACGCGGAGAATTGGGCGGCGATACCCGACGAAGCAGCGCCGCCATGTTGGCAGCCCGCGGGGGCTGCCAGAGCGAGCAACAACAGACCGCGATAGAAGTTCTTATGAGGCATAACGCTTGAGGTAAGTGGCCGCTGCCACACGAGACAGCAGATTACCGCGGACTCCCCGCAGCGGTCCACTTGACCGAATAGTTAGCGCTCACCAGAAACTGGCACGCAGTCGAGAACCTCACCGCCCTGGGTTACGAAACGAATTGCGTGGCACGGTAGAACACTCAGTGTTGGGCTCGAGCGTGATCCACCTGAGGGATCTGAGTCAGAGAACGCAATCCAAAGCTTCCCGACGCTGTCTCGGGCGGCGCCTTGCCAAATCGCGGAATCGATACCTTGAAGCTGGAATGCGACGCGGTACGCCCTATTCGTACCGGCTGCTGTTTGGGCGCATGCGACGGCAGCAGCTCTATCGCTTCGCAATGGAACAGCGCCGCGGTCTTCGCTTTCTTGCCCAGCCAACGAGCTGAGTTTGTTGAGAAGCGCCGGCGGCGGCGTTCCCGCATTGCAACCGCAGGACACAAGCACCAACAAGGCGGCTGAACATCTCGCAATGCTCACGTGAGTGCTAACTACTATTCGATGACGAAGTGAGATGTATTCCCGCAGCCCAATCCAGCATACCGCCGCGTTGCGGTCGGAAATTTCGTACACGGATCAACCGCTTCCTTCGCTCCTGCCGTCTAATCCTGCAGCTTAATTTGGCAGGTTTTCCCGGAAGCCGCTGTTGTGCTGGCGCGATCCTCTCACTCGAATCCGACGTCGGCAAGCGGAGACGCGGCGCCATCTCGATGAGATTGCTGGACCCGATAAATAGAATCGGGACTATTTTCCGACCTCACCCAAACACCAACTCCGCCGCCAACACGCCCTCCAACGCCTGCAACGATTGCCGCAACGCCGGACTCGCACGCACCCGCCACTCCGCCCCAAGTTCAATCTCCGCCTGACCACCCGCATTGCGATACGACAAGCGCACCGGCGTCGTCCCACCGCGATGCGCCGCCAGCGCGCGCTCGAGTTTCTGGATGAAATCGCCGTGCACGCCATTGAGGCGCAATCGCACGGAGCGCGCGCGGCGTTCGCAGGCTGCTTCGATTGTCGAGACGGCGTTGACGCGCAGCTGGTAGCCGCCGGAGAAGTCGTCGATGCTGAGGCCGCCTTCGAACACGAGGATCGCATCGCGCGTCAGCAGCGGACCGTATTCGACCCAGCTCTCGCGATACAGCACCGCCTCGAACTTACCGGAGAAATCCTCGACGGTGACGAACGCGCGGCTGTCGCCTTGTTTGCGGATCGCGATGACCGAGCCGGCCAGGGTGAACGACTGCAGGTCGGCGAAGCGGCTGCGGCCTTCGCGGCTAGGTGGACGGTAGTGTTTTTCGATGTCGCCGATCGGGCAGGTCGCGATTTCCTTGATCAGTTCGCGCCAGGCGTCGGTCGGGTGGCCGGAGAGGTAATAGCCGAGCGTATCGCGCTCGCCGGCTAGGCGCTGTTCGACTGGCCATTCGGCGACTTCGGTCAAGGCGATCTTCGGCGTTGCGGGGCTAGCCGCGCCGAACATCGAGAACTGGCCCGCATCGGCGTCGCGCGCCTGCTGTTCGGCGGCGCGCATGCATTCGGGCAACTGGGCGGACAGGCTGGCGCGATTCTTCGCCAGCGCGTCCATCGAGCCGCAAAGAATCAGCGCTTCGAGTGCGCGCTTGTTGAGTTTCTGCGCATCAATGCGCTGGCAGAAATCGGCCAGATCGGTAAAGGCTCCGCTGCGCCGACGCACCTCGACGAGGTTCTCGACGGCGCCGCGGCCTACACCCTTCACGGCGCCGAGGCCGTACTGGATCGTCTTCGCGTCGGTCGCCTCGAACAGGTAACCCGACGCATTGATATCCGGCGGGCGCACGCTGAGGCCGAGCGCTCTGGCTTCGCCGAGGAAGTTGACGACCTTGTCGGTGCCATCCATGTCGCTCGACAGCACCGCGGCCATGAATTCGGCCGGGTAGTGCGCCTTCAACCAGGCGGTCTGGTACGAGACCAGTGCATAGGCGGCGGCGTGCGACTTGTTGAAGCCGTAGCCGGCGAACTTTTCCATCGTGTCGAACACGGCGTCGGCCTTCGCCTCGACGACGCCGTTCTTCGCTGCACCGTCGCGGAAGATCGCGCGGTGCTTGGCCATTTCCTCGACTTTCTTCTTGCCCATCGCACGGCGCAGCAGGTCGGCGCCGCCGAGCGAGTAACCGCCGACGATCTGCGCCATCTGCATGACCTGTTCCTGATAGACCATGATGCCGTAGGTCTCTTTCAGTACAGGCTCGACACGCGGATCGGGGTAGTCGATCGTCTCGGTACCGTGCTTGCGCCGGCAATAGCTCGGGATCAGGTCCATTGGGCCCGGGCGGTACAGCGCACCGAGCGCGATGATGTCCTCGAAACGATCGGGTTTGGCGTCTTTCAGCATGCCCTGCATGCCGCGCGATTCGAACTGGAACACCGCGACCGTGCGCGCCTTCTTCAGCAGGTCGAACACCGCCGTGTCATCGAGCGGCAAATGGGCGAGATCGATCGCTGCCTCGCCGACCTGCGCACGGCGCGCGTTGATCGCCTTGACCGCCCAATCGATGATCGTCAGCGTGCGCAGGCCGAGGAAGTCGAACTTGACCAGGCCGACGGTTTCGACGTCGTCCTTGTCGAACTGCGTGACGAGTCCCTCGCCGCCGCTTTCCGAAAACAGCGGCGCGTAGTCGGACAGCGGCCCCGGCGCGATGACGACGCCGCCGGCGTGCTTGCCGGCATTGCGCGTGAGGTCTTCGAGTTTGAGCGCGAGGTCGACCAGTTCGGTGACGTCTTCGTCGCTCTCATACAGCGCCTTGAATTCGGCGACGATGCGATCGGGTTCCTCGCGCGATTTCTTCGAGCGGCCGAGTGCATCCTCGAGCGCGAGGTCGAGCGGCATCTTCGGGATCAGCTTGGCAATGCGGTCGACCTGGCCATACGGCATGCCGAGCACGCGACCGGTATCGCGCAGCACGGCCTTTGCCGCCATGGTGCCGTAGGTGATGATCTGGCTGACGCGATCACGGCCGTACTTGCGGCTGACGTAATCGATCACGCGATCGCGGCCGTCCATGCAGAAGTCGACGTCGAAATCCGGCATCGAGACGCGTTCGGGATTGAGGAAGCGCTCGAACAGCAGCCCATAGCGCAGCGGATCGAGATCGGTGATACCGAGCGCATAGGCGACCAGCGAGCCTGCGCCGGAGCCACGGCCTGGACCGACCGGGATATCGTTCTGCTTGGCCCAGTTGATGAAGTCGGCGACGATCAGGAAGTAGCCGGGGAAACCCATCTGCACGATGACGTCGAGTTCGGTGTCGAGTCGGCGTTCGTAGTCGGCGTGCGTGAAGCCCGGTGCCGGCGCGTAGGTAACGAGGCGCTTGGCCAGTCCCGCGTGCGACTGCGAGCGGATGAAACTGTCGAGCGTATGCTCGCTCGGCACCGGGAACGCGGGCAGGAAGTAGGTGCCGAAGCTGAGCTCGAGATTGCAGCGCTTGGCCAGTTCGACCGAGTTTTCCAGCAGCTCGGGCAGGTCGGCGAACAACGCCTGCATCTCCTCGGCGGATTTCAGGTACTGCTCGCGCGAATAGTCGTGCGGACGCTTCGGATCGGCCAGCACGCGGCCGGCGTGGATGCATACGCGCGCTTCGTGTGCGTCGAAATCCTCGCGCTCGAGAAAACGCACGTCGTTGGTCGCGACGGTCGGCAGATCGAGGCGCGTGGCGAGATCGAGCGCGCCGGCGAGAAAGGGTTCCTCGTGCGCGCGCTGCGTGCGCGCGACTTCGAAATACAATCGCTCCGGAAAATGCGAGCGCCACCAGTGCGCGCGCGCGAACGCGGCTTCGTCGCGCCCGCCGAGCAGGTTCTGGCCGACATCGCTGCCCTGGCCGAGCAGGGCGATCAGGCCGCTGTTCATCGTCTCGAACCAGCTCGGCTCGACCAACGCATGATCGCCGTGGCGATTCTCGGCGTACGCGCGCGTGAGCAGGCGCGACAGATTGAGGTAGCCCTCGCGGTTCTGGCACAGCACGGTCAGGCGCTGCGGCCTGCTGCGATCCTGCGCATCGGCGATCCACAGATCGCTGCCGGCAATCGGCTTGATGCCGGCGCTCTCGGCAGCCTTGTAGAACTTGACCAGCGCGAACAGGTTGGCCTGGTCGGTCAATGCGACCGCCGGCATCTGCGCGTGCACGCAGGCCTCGACCAGATCGCCGACGCGGATCGTCGAATCGGTCAGCGAGTATTCGCTGTGGACGTGCAGGTGGACGAAGCCGGGGGGCATGACGGGACGCAACACTCGGGCATTCAGCGTAGTCGCTGCTCGGATGGCGGGCAAGATTGACAAATCCACCGCGCGTCGCGGCACCGGCTGCGCCGTCAAGGCGGACCCACCGCGTTGCGATCACGTGTTCCAGGTCCAGCCGCTTGCCAGGAAGTACTCGGCGATGGCGCAGGCAGGGGCGCCGTGCCGAACGCAGCAACCGCGCCGGGCGCTTCGATGCGCTCCCGCTGCAAATGTGAACCACGTCACGCTTTGGTGTACGCTGGCTTAGGGTCGCGACGGCACGTTGCGACGGGCGGAGGGCAGGGCGATGGCGATCCCTTCGGCAAGCTCGGGCCGCAGGTACCGTGCTTTCATCAGCTACAGCCACCAGGATCAAGCCTGGGCGGCATGGCTGCACAAGGCGCTTGAGATCTATCGCGTGCCGAGCCGGCTGGTCGGCCTGACGACCCCGGCCGGGGTGATCCCACCACGCCTGGCACCGGTTTTCCGCGACCGCGACGAGCTGCCCAGCGCGACAGACCTGAGCCGCACGGTCAATGAGGCACTCGCACAGTCAGCCAACCTGATCGTGATCTGCTCGCCGCATGCGGCGCAATCGCGCTGGGTGATGCAGGAAGTGCTCGCGTTCAAGCGTTTCGGTCGTGCCGATCGCGTGTTCTGCCTGATCGTCGATGGCGAGCCGAACGCGACCGATCTGATCGGACGCGAGGCCGAAGAGTGCTTCGCCGAACCCTTGCGCTACAGGGTCGACGCGAGCGGCAATCTGACGCGCGAACGCAGCGAACCGATCGCCGCCGATGCCCGTCCTGGCAAGGACGGCAAGTCCAACGCAAAGCTCAAGCTCATCGCCGGCCTGCTCGATGTCGGTTTCGATGCCTTGAAACGACGCGAACTGCAGCGGCGCAACCGGCGCATGGTGGCGATCACCGCCGTCGCGATGCTGGTCATGCTCGTCACCAGCGCGCTGGCGATCAACGCGGTGATTGCGCGCAAGGCCGCGGTGGTCGCGCGCGAAGCCGCCGAGCGGCGCCAGAAGCAGGCCGAGACCCTGGTCGGCTTCATGCTCGGCGACCTCAACGACAAGCTCGGTGAAGTGCGCCGCCTCGATATCATGCAGGCGGTCGACGACCAGGCGATGCGCTATTTCCAGGGGCTGCCGAGCAGCGATGTGACCGACGAGGCGCTGGCCCAGCGTGCCACGGCATTGCACAAGATCGGCAGCGTGCGCGAGTTGCAGGGCCGCCTGCCCGATGCATTGGAGGCCCATCGCGCTGCTGCCGACATCGACGCCCAATTGCTGCAGCGCGCTCCCGGCGATGTCGCGCGCGAAGCCGCTTACGCCGACAGCTTGAAATGGATCGGCCAGGTCGACTTCTATCAGGGCGATCTCGATCATGCCCTGCAGAACTTCGAGCGCGCCAGCGAGCTGCTGCAGAAGGCGCTTGTCGCAAAGCCGGACGATACCGCGTTCGCGTCGAGCCTGAGTGCCGCGCGCACCGATGCAGGGCGAGTGCTGGAAGCGCGCGGCGATCTTGCCGGCGCCGCTGCCGAGTACCAGGCCGTCCTCGCGATCGTCGAACAGCTGGGCGCGCGCGAGCCGTCAGAGGCGCGCTGGCGATCCGAACAGGGCTTTGCCTGGAACAATCTCGGCAAAATCGCTCTGCAACAAGGCCGGTTGGATCAAGCGGTCGCGGCGTATCGCGCGGATCAGCGTATCAAGGCTGCGCTGGCGGCCGGCGATCCGGCCAATCATCAATGGCAGGAAGATCTGCTGGTCAGCAATGCAATCCTGGGTCGCACGCTCGGCCTGTGCGGCGAGTCCGCAACCGCGCTGCGCTACGTCAGCGACGCGGTGAACAGTGCCAAGGCCTTGATGACGTTCGACCCGGCGAACACGAATTTCGGCTACGACTTCGCCGACTACAGCCAGTTGCTCGGGCGCCTGCTGCGACAGGACGGCGAGCTCGATGGCGCGGTGGCGCCTGTTGCGGATGCGGTGCGCACGCTCAGCAAATTGTTGGCGGACGCGCCGACTGACTCGGGTCTGCAGCAAAGTCTGGCGCAGAGCCATCTCGAGAATGCGCGTTTGCAACGCGCGATGGGTCATGCGGAGGCAGCGCAAGGTTCGGGCGAGTCGGCGCTGGCGCTGGCCAAGGATGCACTGGCCACGAAGGCCGACGATCGCGGCTGGATCGTGCTCACCGCGCAGATCGAAACGGAGCTCGGACAGATCGCCGCGGCGCGCGACGATACCGCGGCCGCGCGAGCGCACTGGACGCGGGCGAGCGAGACGATCGCACCGATCGCGCGTTCGAGCCAGGATCCGCAAGTGCTTGCCGCATGGACCTCCTCGTTGCTGCTGCTCGGCGACATCGAAGCGGTGCAACCGCTGTTCGCGCGGCTTTCGATGTCGGGGTATCGCGCGCCAGATTTCATCGTCCTGATGGCGAGTCGAAAGCTCGACTATCCGGTCAACCTGCCGCTTGCCCAACGCATTGCCGAATCAATGAACTGAACGCCATCGAAGGAAAGATGCGAACCCTGCACACGAAGACGGGCAGGCGTCTTCGAGGCGATGCGGCCCGCCGCTCCAACGCCGCTCCGTTGCATGTCGATCCACCCCACTTCACTCGCCGAGGAATCGAATCATGGCAATCACAGTCACGCTGGACGTCAATGCCAAACAGCCGGTCACGGTCAATCCCAACCCGTTCGACGTCACCAGCAAAGGCGTTTCGCAGATCACCTGGGCACCCGCCACGGGCCAGACGTTCACCTTCGTGTCGCTGTCGTTCGGTCCCAACGCGATGTCCTTCGGGCCTCCGAACGTCTCGAAAACTGCGATCAGCGTGAGCGACACCAATCCCAACACGTCGCCCGTGACGAGCTATCCGTATACGATCGTGGTCAGCCTTAACGGCGTGAACTACAGCTCCGAGGCGAGCGGAGTCATGGGAACGGGTGGCACGCCGATGATACGCAATCACTAGGGCGCTTCGACGCATGCGCCATTCCATCGTCGCTCGGAGCCGGCGGAGTTGCAGATCGCGCCGGCTTCCACTCGGCAACGCCTGCAGCTCGTCGTTGCCGGGGCAGCTCGTGCCGCGTCGTGCCGCCGTTGCGTTGGCGCTGCCATGCTGACCCCCGCGCCGCGCACCCGCGACGGCCGTAGCGCTGTCGTTCCCCTGGTCATTGGTGTCACCAGTCACCGCAACATTTCGGCGACCGAACTCGCTGGTATCCGTCAGCACGTGGCGGCATTGTTCGGCCGGCTGCAGGCGGAATTTCCCGGCCTGCCACTGACCGTGCTGTCGGCGCTGGCCGAGGGTGGCGACCAGCTTGTGGCCGAGGAGGCGCTCGCCGCGGGTGCACGCTTGATTGCACCGCTGCCGATGGCGCGCGCGCAGTACGCGGCGGATTTTCCGGATACGCCAGCGCGTGCGCGCTTCGACGCGCTGTGCGATGCCGCGGAAATCATCGAGCTGCCCTTGGCCGAAGGCCGTGCGCGCACTGCGCGCTTCGACGCGCCGTCCGGCCACGAGCGCAACCTGCGCTATGCACAGGCTGGCGTGTTCATTTCGCAGCATTGCCATCTGCTGCTGGCGATCTGGGACGGCAAGACCTCGGACCGGCTCGGCGGCACCGCCCAGGTGGTGAATTTTCATCTGACCGGCGTGCGCCTGGCACCCGAGGAGCGGCGCCGCGGCCTGTCCCATGCGACCCTGCTCGGCGTCGACAGCGAGCGGCTGGTCTATCACATCGTCAGTTCGCGCGTGCAGGACGACGGCGCTCCGCAGCCTCCTCTGCGGCCTCTGCAGACGTACTGGCGCAGCGGCGAGGAAGTGCGCGCGGGCGAACAGCCGATGCCGGCGCAGTTTCACGAGATGTTCGAGCATGCCGCCGATTTCGCCGCCGACTGCGTGAACTATGCGAAGCCGATCGAGGCCTGCGTCGCGAAAAACGCCCCGGCGGCCGATGTGCTCGGTCGTCTGTTCCACATTGCCGACTGGCTCGCGATCCACTTCCAGAAACGCGTGCTGCTGGCGATGCGCACGCTGTACACCGTCGCCGCGCTGATGGGCATCGCCTTCACGGTGTACGACAACCTGCCCGCGCACGACTACATGATCTTCGTGTTCCTGCTGCTGTTCGTCGTGGCCGGCGTCGTCGTGGTCACCGCCAAGCGGCGCGGCTGGCACCGCAAATATCTCGACTATCGTGCCTTGGCCGAGGGCTTGCGCGTGCAGTCGTTCTGGCGCCGTGCCGGCCTCTCGATCACCGGCGATGCCGAGTTCGCGCGCGACAATTTCATGCAGAAGCAGGACGTCGAGCTCGGCTGGATCCGCAACCTGATGCGCAGTGCCGCGCTGGAAAGCAGCCTGGCCGGCACGCCCGTCGTGGCGGACGACTTGTCGAATGTGGTGCGCGAATGGGTCGGCGACGCGGGACAGGGCGGACAACTCGACTACTACCGGCGCAAGGGCATGCTGCGCGCAAGCACGCACCGTCGCACCGAGGCGATCGGCGCTGCGGCCCTGTGTGTCGGCATCGGCATCAGTGTTGTGCTGGCGCTGATGGCGACGCGCCTTTCGACCGACGTGAAGAACTGGTTGGTCGTGATCATGGCGGCATTTTCGATCGTCGCAGCTGTGCGCGAAGCCTACGCCTACCGCAAAGCGGACAAAGAACTGATCAAGCAATACCGCTTCATGCAGAAGCTGTTTGGCGACGCGCGCGCAGCGCTCGATCGCGCCGCCGATGCGGACGAGCGGCGCGACATCCTGCGCCTGCTCGGGGAAGCGGCGCTGGCCGAGCATGTCGAATGGGCGTTGATGCATCGGGCACGGCCGCTGGAGCACGCACGCCCTTGACCGACGGTGTTTCGGAAGTGGCTTAGTTGCAGCGGCTTCAGGCCGAAGCGAGTTCGGCTGCGAGCAGGCCGACGTCAGCGTGGCCGAAGCACAGTTCCGGCGCGAGCAGGCGTCGCACCGGCGCGAAACCGACACGGTGAATCGGACACGGGCCGAGGCGCTCCAGCGCATCGAGATGCTCGGGCGTCGCATAGCCCTTGTGTTGCGAGAAGCCGTAGCCGGGATGCACGGCACACAGTTCGCGCATGATCTGGTCGCGTGCCGTCTTGGCGAGGATCGAGGCGGCGCTGATCGCCGGCTCGCTGGCGTCGCCGTCGACAATCGCGCGCGCCGAACAGGGCAATGACTTCGGCAGGCGGTTGCCGTCGATCAGCGCGAGGGTCGGCGCGAGCGAGAGCGCGGCGAGTGCGCGCGCCATGCCGATCAGCGTTGCGCCGAGGATGTTCAGGCGTTCGATCTCGTCGATGTCGACCGCGACGACCGCCCAGGCCAGCGCACTGGCGCGGATGCGCGGTGCGAGCGTTTCGCGTTGCGCCTCGCTCAGCACCTTCGAGTCGGCCAAACCGCGTGGACGCCGGCGTGGATGCAGGATCACCGCAGCCACGACTACCGGGCCGGCCAGCGGCCCGCGTCCGGCTTCATCGACGCCTGCGACGATCTCGCCCGCTTCGGCGCGGTAGGCGCGGCTCATTCGTGCAGATCCTCGAGCTGGGTGAACACATAGTCGTGGTACGAGGTGACGGTACGCGCGTCCTTGCAATCGAGATAGCGACCCTTGCAGCGCTCGCGCAGCAACGTATTGGCCTGGAAGAATTCGTCCTTCGGTACGCCGGCGACATCGAGCAGCAGCGAGCCGAGAAAGGCGATGTCGAGCACCGGGTATTCGAAGGTCTGGCGCACCGGGAAATTCGATTTCAGCATGTAGTACGTCACCCAGTGCGCATTCGGCCCGGCTTCCTTCGGCACCGTCTTCGGGATTTCGTTGATCGCGCCGTCGAACGAGGGCTGATGATCGCCGAAATGCATCAGCACGGCGGGATGATCGCCGCCGAGCAGGAATTTTTCCAGCTCCGCGATCATCGTGTCGGACTGCTGCAGGCGTTCGAGATAGTTGCCGAGGTTGAGATTGAGCCAGTCG
>JBDTYM010000093.1:0-14272 GCA_040005635.1 Dokdonella sp.
GCCAGCGAGTTCGGCGTGATCGTCGCGGGCGGCGGCGCCAGCGAACCCAGGCCGGCAACCACGATCGGATCGCCGTCGCCATCGAACGTGGTGTCGAGCATCGTCACCGGGAATGCTGCCGTGCCGGTCGTGCGCAACTGCACGTAGCCGTAGCAGACGCCGCTCGCGACCGGATTGGGCAAGCGGCCGTCGCAGTGAAAGCGCAAGCCCAGCGCCGCGTCGGCACCCTTGGTCCATTCGCCTACCGTACCGGACGGAAAGTCCTGGAACGTCGCATCAGGGCCGATCGTATCGCCGTTGTGCAACGCGACGGCCTGGCCAGTGGCGTTCACCACGATCGCCGCGCTGTATGCATTGAGCGGCCATACCTGCATGTCGCTGCCCGTGTCGGAAATATTGACGTCGTAGTCGCCACCGATCGAACCGTTGTCGTCGACAGAGCCGGAGACGACGTTCAGCGAGGAGCCGAAGTAGTTGTCATGTACCAGATGATTCACATCGACGTGAATGACGCCATTGGGTCCGCTGCCGACCGGAATCGCGATCGCGTTGCCATATTCATCCATCGTGCCTTCGCTCTGCGCCATCGCGAGACCGCCGCCAGCGAACAGCACCCACGCCACGGCAAAGAACGCGACGGATGCCAATTCACGCTTCATTCGAAATACTCCCATCGTCGAAACCCCTTCGTAGTACGGATACGCTTGAAGAGCAGCGCGCTGCCAGACGCAGCGCACCTGCTAGAAAGTCACACGGCCGACGGACGCTGCCCTGTGGGACAGCGAACGTCGTTGTCCCAGGAAAATTGGATCGGGCCCACCATCCGACGTGCAAAGGCGGTGGAAGACGCAGCACACCTTTATTGCGGAATGGCCGCCGCGTCCATTCCAGTCGCCTTACGATCTGCTTCCGACCGGCTTCCAGCGCTGCAGCCGACGTCGTGCGGAGTGAGTGGTGACTGCCGTTCTTGAAGGGTCCGCACTTAAAACGTAGTCTGAGCCGCGTTCCAGATCCGCCCTCATTCGGGAGAACCACGATGGTCAGCAAAAACACGATATGTCTCTGGTACGACGGCACCGCGCTGGATGCGGCGACGTTCTACGCCAAGACGTTCCCGGATAGCGCCGTGAAGGCAGTCCATCACGCGCCGGGCGATTTTCCCTCGGGTAAGAAAGGCGATGTCCTGACGGTCGAGTTCACGGTGCTTGGCATCCCCTGCCTCGGTCTCAATGGCGGATCGGCCTTCAAGCACAGCGAGGCGTTTTCGTTTCAGGTGGCGACCGACGATCAGGCCGAAACCGACCGATTGTGGAACGCGATTGTCGGAAACGGCGGCCAGGAAAGCGCCTGCGGATGGTGCAAGGACAAGTGGGGCCTGTCGTGGCAGATCACGCCACGCGCGCTGACGGCTGCGATCGTCGATCCCGATCAAGCGGCCGCCAAGCGCGCATTCGAAGCCATGATGGGCATGCGCAAGATCGATATCGCCGCAATCGAGGCGGCGCGGCGCGGCTGACCCTTGCTGTCACGGCGCCCGACATCGGCGCGCGCGCCAATTCGGTGGAAAAGTGCTCTGTGACCCTGGCTGTTCCTGTCCCGGGTTTTGCCCAGGTTTTCAGCGCCGCCGGCCGCCGCATACCAAGTTCGCTGCCGAACAGCGGCCTCCGACACGCACGTTTCGTCGACCTGCACGGCGCGTGACGCCGAAGCTGCGCAAATGGCCAGACCCTATCGGAGTGCCGCGATGGATCTTGTTCACTTGTTCGAACTCGCGATTGCGATGTTTCTCGCGATCATCGTGCTGCACTATCTCGCGCAACGGGTCGGCTTGCCGCCGCCAGTGGCGCTGATCACCGGCGGCGCCCTGCTTGCGTTCCTGCCTGGCGTACCGACGCTCACGATCGACCCCGCGCTGGTGATCGTGCTGTTCCTGCCGCCGCTGCTGATGGACAGTGCGTGGGTGATTGCGCTCGGCCAGCTGCGCCGCCACAAGATCGGCATCGCCTCGTTGGCGATCGGCGCGGTGCTGTTCACGACGATTGTCGTGGCGCTGACCGCGCGCCTGCTGTTTCCGTCATGGCCATGGGCCGCGTGCGCCGCACTCGGCGCGATCGTCGCGCCACCCGATGCGGTCTCCGCGCGCGCCGTGCTGCAACGGGTGACCATGCCGCAACGACTCCGGATTCTGCTGGAAGGCGAAAGCCTGCTCAACGATGCGAGCGGGCTGGTCCTGTTCCGCTTCGCCATCGCCGCGGGCGTCACCGGCAGCTTCAGTGCGACCGAGGCAGCCGGCCATTTCGTATTGCTGGCCGTCGGCGGCGCACTGGTCGGCATCGCGGTCGGCACGATCTGGGTCAAGCTCGTGCGCCGTCTCGGCGACGAGTACCTGGTGATCGCTGCCACGTCGCTGCTTGCCTGGATTTCCTATCTGCTCGCGGAAGCCGCCCAGGCGTCCGGCGTCATCGCCACCGTCACCACCGGGCTGATCGCGAGCTGGCATGCGCACACCGCCCTGCCGGCCTCGACGCGCATGCGCGGTTCCGCGTTCTGGACCGTGATGATCTTCCTGATCGAGGCCGCAATCTTCATGCTGATCGGCCTCTCCCTGCGCGGCGTGATCGAACGCGCCGGCGGCTTCGGCGCGGTGATCGCAACGATGGGCGTGCCGAGCCTCGTCATCCTCGTCGCGCTCGTCCTGGCGCGCTTCGCATGGATGTTCGGCTCCGATCTCGTCATCCGCCTGTGCGCACGCCTGGGCGTGACGCGACACACGCCGCTCGGCGCGCGATGCACGACCGTGCTCGGTTGGGTCGGCGTCCGCGGCGTGGTGACGCTGGCCCTGGCGCTGAGCGTGCCGCAAGGCTTTCCCGGCCGCGACTTCATCCTGGTCGCGGCGTTCGTCGCAATCCTGGGGACCGTACTCCTGCAAGCGACGACGCTGGGACGCGTGATCGGCTGGGCCAAGTTGGTCGAAACACCCGCCGACAAGGCGCGCATCACGATGAGTCAGGCCGAAGCCGCGATGGCGCAGGCACAACTGGTGACCGTCGAAAGCAGCGCCTACGACAGCGCCGGCAACCTGATCCATCCCAAACTGCTGGAGCGCTACCGGCGCAAGGCCAGCATGATCGTCGACTATGCCGAGCGCCCCGAACACTACTCGCCAATGCTCCACTTGCACTTCGACGTCGTGCTCGAAGCCATCGCGGCCGGGCGCCGCGAACTGATCCGGCTGCATCGCGCAGGCGACATCGACGATGAGACGCTGCACGAGCTGGAAAGAGATCTCGACCTCGAAGAGCTGAGTGCGATTTCGGCGAAGGCGTGAGGGGCGCTGTCGATCAATGGTGTCGATCAGCGAAAAAGGTGTCCGAAAAAGGTGTCAGAGACAATTTATGCAACGATCAATGGTGTCAACGATCAATGGCAACGATCAATGGTGTCAGATCAATGGTGTCAGAGACAATTTATGGAAAATGCCTCTGACACCTTTTCTCCGACACCTTTCCTCCGGAAAATGTCTCTGACACCTTTTCTCTTCCCGCCTTTTCTCTGACACCTTTTCTCGACACTGCACCCGCTCAAAGCCAATGAGAAAAATGGGGTGATATTTGTCCATTTCAGACGTAATATGACGGTCTCCATGTGAGCGGGATGCTTTCGCGTCGCCCAAGCGATGCGCTCATGCGGACTCTGTAGGGCGACTTGCATTGTATGCAGGGGGTAGCCGTGAAGATTCGCAGTCTTCTGCGTGTTCGCCATCTAGCCAGTAGCGTAGTCGCCGCCCTGTCCTGTGTTTGCCCCAGGACGAACGCCTTCGATGCCGCTTCTGCGTTCTCCGCGATGGATCCGTCGAACATCGACGCCAAATCCTGGCTGAGCGATCGAATAGGCCGAGCCGCCCTGATCGGGCGTCCTAGCCTCACGCTGCCTGCCTATACGGGACTCAGGCGGCATGTGAGCGGGTATGGAGCAACCGCCGGCACGTCCACGCATCGCGCTGAAACGCTCGAAGTCACCAGTTGCGACGACTCCGGCAGCGGAAGCCTGCGCGATGCCGTTGCGTCCGCGGTCAGTGGCGATACCATCGACCTGAGTCAGCTCACGTGCAGCACCATTACGCTCACAAGCGCTTTCATCAGTGTGCTTCAAGACGATCTGTCCATCACTGGCCCTGGAGCAACTTCGCTTGCAGTCGATGGCGGAGGCGCGTTCCCGCTGTTTGCACACTATGGTAGCGGTACGTTGTCGTTGGACGGTTTGTCGCTGACGAATGGCTATTACTCGTCGCCGTACAGCGGTGGCGGCTGCATCTATTCAACGGCCAATATCGTGATTCAGAACGCCACCGTTGCGCAGTGCTACGCCAAAGGTGAAGTCGTCAATGGCGGCGCCATCATCGTGCGTGGCGATCTGACCATTGTGAATAGCGTCGTCACGCACAATCACGCCAACGGCATACAATTTTCCTCGGGAGGAGCGGCCTTCGTCGGCGGCGATCTCACAGTTCAATACAGCACGATCAGTGACAACGTCGCGTCCAACACGCCGCCAGCCACGGGTCAATTTTCAGTCTCGGGAGGGTTGCACACTTTGGGAAACGTGCTGATCCAGAACTCGACCATATCGGGGAACCAAGCCAAGAACGTCGCGGCACTCGTTTTCGAGGCTTACAACAATTCACCGACCGCCCTGATCATCAACAGCACCGTTTCGGGCAACGCGGCCACCTACGGCGGCCCGTTTGGTGGCGCGTACACCGCCATACCCTTGACCCTGTCCAACAGCACGATTGCGTTCAACAACGGGCGAGATTGCAGCGGATTGTACGCAGTGAACGCCCCCGTCGTTTTGCAAAGCTCGATCATTGCCGACAACGTTTCGGTAGACCTTCGACTCGGGGGGACCGCCACCGTAAGCGGCGTGAACAACCTGATCAACAATGCTGAAACAGTCCCCGCAGACACCGTACGAGACTGCCCGCAACTGGGTCCGCTCTCCGACAATGGCGGTATCACGTTGACGCATCTGCCGCGCAGCACGAGTCCCGCAATCGATAGGGGCAGCAACGTGGCAGGCGCCAGCTACGATCAGAGAGGGACGGGATTCGCGCGTACATTCGGCGCTGCGGCGGACATCGGTGCTCTCGAATGGCATGGCGGCATCGATGACTCTCTGTTCAACAGCGGGTTTGAGAGCATCTGCGATCACTAGACGTAGTGCTCTCTGGCAGCAAGAGCAAGCAAATGGTGTCAGAGACAATTTTCGAGAAATGCCTCTGACACCTTTTCCCGACGCCTTTTCCCACAGAAATGTCTCTGACACCTTTTTCCTGACATGACACCTTTTTCCTGACACCTTTTTCCTGACACCTTTTTCCTGAGAAATATCTCGAGCACCTTTTCCGTCAGAAAAGTTGGCTCGCGTTTTGATTGAATCTCAACGAGAAACCCTCGCAAATGGAAGGCGCTCCGGCAATTGGCTCGACAAGCCCCGAACCTTGCGCAGTTGCACCCGCTGCCAAGTCATCGGTGTGAAAGATGAGCTGCCCGACGGATACGCTCTGCTCGTCAAGAACGTCAAAATACAGGAATGGAGTGATCGGAGTACTGGCCGAATTTCTGTATGTTAGTTTGACTTCGCAAGACTCGGTATGGGGCTCGACGCCGAACTGCAGCATATCGATATCTCCAAAGGAGATCGGCAAGCCACCCAATGCGCCGCCCATCGACGGCGCGAAGAATGGTCGAATATTCACTTGCCTGCCGCCCGGAAGTGTGACGACGCCAGCTGTGTTGGACGAAAACTGGATGGAAATCGTGCCATCGTCCCCATTCGGAACGGCCGGCGTGTAGTCACAGGTAATGCACTGTCCGCCAGCGTACTTGTAGAGAGGCGCCTGAAAATCAGCGCCGTTGTTCGTCAGGCTACCGGAAGCGAGATACCAGAGCGCGTTTCCCGCCTGATCGTACGCATAGACAGCCGCGACGAGCGTCAAACCGCTGACTTCGAGCACATAGCCACGGCCGCTTTCGTCTGGATTCCACCAAATCCCGGTCTTAGGCGTGATGGCGCCGGCACTGCTGGAGGCCAGGACGAGCAGTAAGAGCACAAGAACTTGTTTCATACGTTGATCGCCCCAGTGAATGGTTCACGCAGACAGGTTTGCTGAGCACGCCACAGGTTGCGCGAGCGTCGACTGACTCGTCATTGTCCGCGTCCTCGCGGGCGCTTGTCACGCGGCAATGGTGTGAACCGGCAATGGTGTCAGAGTACTTGGTGTCAGAGTACTTTTGGAAACCATGTGACTCGGTTTTTGGAATGTATCGGTGGGGTGATGATGGCCGAAAACGGCGAGCCCCGTGACCATGCCGGCCATAAGATCGAGTCATGCGGTGGTGTCTGCTCACCATCCATCCCGCCGCAAGTCTTCGTCCCGCCATGATGCGTACTGGAAATGTATCGGGCGCATCAGCCCCAGACCTTTGTTCAATAGGAGTCGGCCATGTTGAGAGGATTTCTTGCCTGGGTGCTACTGAGCACTCTCACTCAGGCCGTGGCGGCGCCCGCTGTCACGTCGCCTGCTTATCCCAGCTGCACCGCTGCCGCGGAATACCACCAGCTGGATTTCTGGATCGGTGACTGGGATACCTTCGAGACCGACACCCCGAACGGCCCTTCCGAGGCACGCGCACACGTCGACCCGATTGCTCAGGGCTGCGCCATCCATGAGCTCTATGAGCAAAGCGATGGGCTCATCGGCGATAGCATCCTGAGCTACGATCCGGTGCGCAAGCAGTGGCAACAGACCTGGGTCACGAATCGCGGCGCGATCATGGTGCTCGTCGGCAATTTCAAGGACGACACCCTGGTTCTGGAAGGTGAGGTCCATCTGAAGAACGGCACATCGGTCATCCAACGCATCACCTGGAAGGCCCAGGGTGAGGGCGTGCGCGAGTATGCGGTAGTGTCCAAGGACGGCGGCAAGACATGGGCGCCAGCGTTCGACGTGCTGTTCCTGAAGCACAGCAACAGCTAGAAATGGTGTCAGGGACAATATCTGGCCAACTTGCGCGGACGACCCACCGGA
This sequence comes from Dokdonella sp., assembly GCA_040005635.1. Classification (GTDB taxonomy): domain Bacteria; phylum Pseudomonadota; class Gammaproteobacteria; order Xanthomonadales; family Rhodanobacteraceae; genus Dokdonella_A. Next base: position 7,091 of record JBDTYM010000093.1, read on the forward strand.
CGAACTCCCGCAAATCGGCGAAGCTCGGCCTCAACCCTCTCCTGAAACCGATCCGTGCCCAGCGCACGCTGCTGCTGAAGAGTGCTTCTGATGTCGCGAAGCAGGTCATCCGGCATCGCCTCGCGGAAGAGCGCTCGATACGCTTCGGAGCGTGAAAGAGCGTCCGATCCAAGCGCGAGATACGCCGGATGCGGCGTGACGAAATCCTCCTGCTTCCGCATGGCATTGACCTGAAAACTCGACCACGGGTACGCGGCTGGGTCATTTAGCATCCAGGCGCGGACTGGATTGAGCTCTATATATCGGCAGCACGTCAGCACATAGCCGTCCGAGTCGACCAGGCAAGACTTGTAGCGCCCCTCCCACAACGTGCCGCTCCTGCGATGGCGACCATTGAACAAGCCCGCATAGTTGCGTGCAAATGTCTGCATCAAGCGCGAAACGGCGCCCGCCTCCGCGGGCGTCACCAGCAGGTGGGCGTGATTGCTCATCAAGACATACGCGTGGAGTCGACACTCATAGCGCGGCAACGCTGCACGCAGGCATTGCAGATAGCGCTGCCGGTCATCGTCGTCGAGGAAGCACGGCATGCGGTTGTTGCCGCGTTGCACGATGTGCTGCGGCACGCCAGCGAGGTCGGGGCGAGGAAGTCGGGCCATGACCGGCAGCTTGACGAAGGCCGTGCGCGCGAAACATCCGACTTCGCACGATGCACGCGTCAGAATTCTCCGCGCCAGCTACGCGGTAGTGTCTCTGACACCTTTTGCGGACACCTTTTCCCGAGGAAATTGTCTCTGACACCTTTTCCGGTCTCTGACACCTTTGTGGAAATTGTCTCTGACACCTTTTCCGGACACCTCTTCCGCGGGCGGCTTGATCTACATCAATCTGCTGCGCACCCATTGATTCAAACTGGCCATGGCAGCGTTACTGACAACAAACTGCGCCGCAATCTCGAAATCCGCCCGGCTATGTCGCCATCGTCACGCGTGACGGGAGCCTCCGCCAACGCCGGATCCGTGCCATCGCGCAAGACAAGCGGAATTGAAAATGAGAACACGCAAGTGGCCCTTGATCGCTTCCACACTCGGCTGGTGCCTTTCTGCCGGTCCTTCTGCCTTTGCGCAGGTTACGGAAATCATCAGCGTCAGCTCGGTCGGCCAGCAGGGAAACGACATCAGCGGGCGGTATGCCGGGCCTGCGCTCAGTGCCGACGGCGGAATCGTGGCGTTCGACTCCCAGGCATCCACACTCGTGCCTGACGACTCCAACCTGACGACTGATGTGTTCGTGCACGACAGCCAGAGCGGCGCCACCGAGCGGGTGAGCATCAGCAGCAGCGGGGATGAGGGCAACGACGTCAGCACGCGTCCGGGTATCGACGCTGCAGGCAACCTCGTGGTGTTCGACAGTGCTGCCAGCAACCTCGTCGCGACCGATGCCAACATCGCGCTGGACGTCTTCGTCCACCATCGGGACACTCATACGACGGAGCTCGTCAGCATGTCGTCCGGTGGAATTCAGGGCGACGACGCGAGCTACAGCCCCACGATCAGCGCCAATGGGCAGTTCGTCTGCTTCGTCTCGGCCGCCACGAATCTCGTCGCGAACGACACCAACCACGTCGAGGATATTTTCGTGCGCGATCTGATCGCAGGCACGACGGAGCGGGTCAGTCTCGGGGATATCGGCCAGCAGTCGAACTCGTCTTCCACAGTGGCGTCGATCAGCGCCGATGGGCGCTGGGTGGTATTCAGTTCCTACGCGAGCAACCTCGTTGCGGACGACATCAATGACCAGTTCGACGTCTTCATCCACGACCGCACGACTGGACTCACCGAACTCGTCAGCGTGGACAGCGCCGGGCAGCAGGCGGACGGTACGAGTTCGGCACCGTCGGTGAGTGAGGATGGTCGTTTCGTCGCTTACTGGTCGGGCGCCACCAACCTGGTGTCGGGCGACACCAATGCGCGCCAGGACATCTTCCTGCGCGATCGAACCGCGGGAACCACCGAGCGCGTCAGCGTCAGCAGCGCCGGCGCGCAAGCCGACGGAGACAGCCAGGATCCCGCGGTCAGGGGGTTCACTGCCAGCGGCCCCCAGATCACCCCGAACGGCCGCTGGATTGCCTTCTATGCGTCCGCCACGAATCTCGTTCCGGGTGACACCAACACCTGTCCGGATGTCTTTGCAAACCCCGGCCAGTGCCCGGACGTTTTTGTCAGGGACCGGCTTTCCGGAAAAACAACGCGAATCAACGTCGCCAGTGATGGCACGCAGGCCAATGACAGGACGGCCGATCCGGCGATCAGCGCCTCGGGGCGGGTCGTCGCCTACTTCTCCGCCGCCGGCAGCCTGGTCGCCAACGACACGAACATCTGTCTGCCCATCTTCCCCAACAATTGTCCGGACATCTTTACCTCCCTGATCGACGAAATATTCGCCGACGGTTCCGAGGGCAACGGCAGCATTGGTGTCAGAGACAATATTTGACCGATTTCGGCTGACGACCTACGGGACGAACCCCGAAAAATGCATGTAATAGTCCGAGTCCCCGGGAACGACGAGTAGCGCCCTTCCCACAACGTGCCGGTCCTGCGACGCGACTACGGGGTAGTGTCTCTGACACCTTTTCTAAAAGTGTCTCTGACACCTTTTCTAGGGTGCCAGCGCACGCCTCAACTCGTCCAACGCCGCCGCTATCTGATCCGGTTCACGCAATGCCTTGCGTGCGGAGCCGACCGCCTTGCGAACCGCTACCGACGCAGTTCGCGCGTCGATTATCGCGGATGCCGGCTCGCGACACGCACTCAGCGCATCGATCCAATCCGCGGGCTGCACCGGCCGGTAGCGCCGCGTCATCCGGCGGCTCGCGCGGAATGCGGGAGCGACCTCTTCCACCCGACCGACCGCCAATGCGAATTCCTCCGACGTTTGCGTAGGCGCAGCGGGATCGAGCGCCTCCGACAACAGCGCCAGCGCGTCGGCGATGCGCCGCCGCAGCACGGCGGTCGAACGCACCGGCAACACGAACCAGGCGGCAGCGACGCCGATGAGCGCGCCGATCACGATCTCCTCCAGACGCGGCCACAGCAGATACTGCGCCTGTGCACCCGTGTAGTCCTGCAGCAACGCGAGCGCGAGCGTCACGAAGAATGCCCACCACGCGTAACCGAGCGGACGCAGCCAGGTACCAAAAAAGATGGTCGTGAGCATGAGAACCACCGTCGTCGAATCGTGCGCACCGAGGCGCGCGCTGAATCCGAGCGCCACCAAGGTTCCCGCGGCAGCCCCAAGGACGCGCAGCACGCTCTTGTAGGCGACATCGAGCCGGCCGCGGTTGCCGCTGCCGACGATGAAAGCCGTGAGCACGATCCACGCCCAGCGACCGGGAAAGAAAACATAACCGATCACGAATGAGAGACCGAGCGCGACAGCCATCTGGATGGCCATGCGCGTGGTCGCGTCCGGACGCAGGGAACTCTCGGCCTTCGGCGCCGAACTTGGCGCCGCCTGCGCAGCCATCTTCACGGGCGGAAGAATACGCAGGCGCCGGGCGGTCGCATGAAACACGCTGACCCAAACCAACGCCAGCAGCGCGCCGACGATCGGCATGAGCAGCGTCATCCACGGCCCGAGGTGCGTTGAAGGCACATAGGGCGTAGTGAGCAAAGTGACGAACGGCAGCGCGATCAGCGAACCCGCGCGTCCCGCCATCGGCCCGAACCGACGCAACCAGATCGAAACGAACATGCTGGTCACGAACACGAATGCACCGAGCCACGGCGCGAGCAAGAGAAGCATTCCGACGCCTACCGCAACGATACCGACCAGCGGCAATGCGAGCGCGGCCTCGAGCCGACCGCGCAGATCGCGATCAAGATGGCTGCGCGACAGCGACAGGCACAGCACGACCGCGAGTATCGCAGGGCCGGGTTCGGGATCGATCGCCAGCGCGCAGGCCAAGGTCGCGATCATTGCCAGCATCGTCACGATGGCTTCGCGCAGCGAGCGGAGTATGTCGGTCGTCTTCATATCACGCGGAGGGAATGGTCTCGGTGGAATTGTCTCTGACACCTTTTCCGCCGTTTCGCATTGTATTCGCATGATGCACGCGTCAGAATTCTACGCGTTAGCTACGAGAGAATTATCTCTGACCTTTTCCCGGGGAAAATTGTCTCTGACACCTTTGCCGGACACACATGCGAACCTTTGTACTGCGAGCGCGGGCGGCACCCACCGACAGCCAGAAATTATTAGCTGCAGTTGGCGGCGAGGCGCATACCGAAATCCTCGCGCACACGCTGATGAACGCGATCTTCGTGGCCCAGTCGCATCGTGCTGACGTGAGGGTATACCTGGTGTTGGAAAGTACCCAGGATTTCTCCCGCACGATCCAATTCGATAGCAACGCGATGCAAGACATCGGCGGCTTCGACGAGCGTGCGCTGCTGGGCAAGATCGCGAAGGCGCTGGACGCTTCCAGAGGAATGGACAAGGAAGAAACGCGCCCGGTGGAATCGGGCGTGACGGTACGCACGTTGAGCTTCGAGCGGCTGGTGCAAGAGCTGGCCGCAGACCACCAGCTGTTTGTGATGGACAGAAAAGGCACATCGATCCGAGAGCAGGCGTTTGGAAGCAATCCCTGTTTCCTGCTGACTGACCACATCCCGATGCCGAAAAAAACCTTCCACAGCCTCGAACGCTTGGGTGCGAACGATATTTCGTTAGGATCGAAAATGCTGTTTGCTTCGCAATGCGTCGTCTTGATACACCACGAGCTGGACCAGCGATAACACTCGCTCGCAACGGGGTCAGGGCCGCCTGCCATTGTTTGCGAGGTTCAGGCAATGTTTGCGATCGATCAGAGGTCCTCGAACGCAGGCGATCGCGGTGGAAAGTGCAACCTGCCCCCTGTTTTGTGCGGATATTTGCGGCTTGAACCGTCGCGATCAGGAAGGTGCCGCCGAATGCTGGCCATCGTACGGGCATAGGTGTCAGGCATCGGGTCAGAGCCGACTTTCCCGCGCATCGCAGCAGGTATCGTGGGCAAAGTTAACTTCGCCTATGCGCGGCGCTCGGCACGTTTGGAATTTCGTGCGACGGTGTCGATTTTCCGCTTCGCCATTCGTCGACAAGATAGGCGGACCCATCGATCCGCGCGGAGTGCCTGACATGAGAAAGCTCATCGTTGCCGCATTCATCAGCCTCGACGGCGTCGTGCAAGCGCCCGGCGGTCCCGAAGAAGACACCAGCAACGGCTTCGCCCACGGTGGCTGGATCTGGCCGTATGCCCACGAAACCGATGCGGTGATGGGCGGCGCGTTCGAGCGTCCGTTCGAGCTGCTGCTCGGGCGCCGCACCTACGACATCTTCGCCGGGTATTGGCCGCTCGTGCCGGAAGACGCCCCGCACCGAAGCATCGCCGACCTGCTCAATGGCGCGGCCAAGCACGTCGCTACGCACCATCCCGGATCGCTTGTGTGGCAGAACAGTCGAGCGCTGGGCTCAGACGTCGCCGCAGCGGTACGCGAACTCAAGCGCCGCGACGGCCCCGACCTGTTGACCCAAGGCAGCAGCGACCTGGTGCACCAGCTGCTCGCCACCGACGTGGTCGACGAGTTGCTCCTGCTGGTCTTCCCGGTTCTGCTAGGTCGCGGCAAGCGATTATTCGACGACGATACGCAGGCATCGGCGTTCCGGCTCGAGGCGTCGAAATGCTCGCCGACTGGCGTGCTGGTGAACCGCTATATCCGCGACGGAGCGTTGCGAACCGGTTCGTTCGAACCCTGACTGAGTGGTGGTGGTGCCAGGGGAAATTGTCTCTGACACCATTTCCCCTGGTCTCACGGAACCGTGCTATCCGGCGGCATCGTGGTGAGACTCTCGATCGTCCAGCTTTGTCCATTGGAGCCGCCGTCATTGACGCCTGCGTAGACCTTGGTGTCCTTCTTGAGCGATGCAACCAATGCGACGGTTGCAGGCTCTTTTTTGTAGATCTTGTCGGGAGCGCGTTGCCACACCGTCGCATCGTTCCACGTCGCAACCCACTCGCTCCACTTGGGTGGCTTCGCATCATCCGGCACGCGGAACGTGATCGTTTTCTTGCCCGCATCAACCGACACGATATAGGCACGGAACGACTGGCTCACTTCTGCGATCGCCAATGAGGCGGCGAACAAAAGGCAAAGCGAGACTACGTGTATCAGCTTATTCACGGGATCGTCCTTTCATGGGTGACAGTGACGAGCCCATTTGCCTCGTTGCAGCCGTCGACAAGCACGAGTGGGGGCCCAAGAGCCGGAGTCAGTGAGCACCTTGCGCCATTTATGTTGGGCAAGTCCACTCCGGCGCTGTTCTGCGGTATTGGGCTCAGAGCAGACTCTCTGGCGCACCGGGGCGAGACGCTATGACAGACACGCTCACGCGGCGGTGCCACGCCGGGCCACCTCCGCGATACACGCACACCGCAGGAGAAAGTGCACTCTGACCATGGTTTCTTACCGGTTTCTTACCGGTTTCTTAGACCCCGGTTTCTTTGAGGTTTCTTGCCGAAATTGTCTCTGACACCTTTTCCGGAAATTGTCTCTGACACCTTTTCCGCACGCGTGACACCCCTTTGACACCTCTTTCCATCTCGGAGCACCCGCAGCCTGCTCGCGCTTCCCCCGGAAATGTATAGTTCGCCCAGTCTGGCGGGTACCCTACCCGGCCACGAATCGCAGGGAGAGGTCATGGGTCTTGTTCAAGCGGTGGCGGGTTCGATCGGCGGTGCGCTCGCGGACCAGTGGAAGGACTTCTACACGGTGCCGGGCGGCTTGCCGGCGACGGCGGCGCTGTTCGCCGCGGTGCCGCAGGGCACCAATGCCGGGCGCGGCTCGAATACGAAGGGTTCTTCGAACATCATCACCAATGGTTCGAAGATCGTTGTTCCCGAAGGGTACGGACTACTGCTGTTCCAGGATGGCAAGATCACCGGCTTCGCTGCCGAGGCTGGCGGTTACGAATGGAAATCGGACGACCTCAACTCGAAGTCGATCTTCTCGGGCGGCGGCCTTGTCGAATCGCTCGTCAAGCAGAGCTGGGAGCGCTTCAAGTTCGGCGGTCAGCCGGGTTCGCAGCAGGCCGCGTTCTTCGTCTCGCTGAAGGAACTGCCGGACAACCGCTTCGGCACGCAATCGG
>JBDTYM010000094.1:0-14134 GCA_040005635.1 Dokdonella sp.
GATCGCAGCGCCGGTGTTGTCGAACCCGTAGTCGAGCACCTGTACCGGGAATCCATGCGGCGACGTCGTCGTCATATGGATGTAGCCATAGTTCAACTGATGCGTGAGGCTGTTGCGGAAGGCGACGCCGAGATAGCCATCGGTGCCTGCGCGCCAGGTCGAGACGAACGTCGCCGCGGAGGAGTCGCGCGAGAAAGTCGAGCTCGGACCGATCGTCGCACCGGACTGCAGCACTGCGTATTTACCGGACACGACCACTCCGCCCACCTCATGCGAGAACGGACTCGACAGCTGATCGTCGTACCAATAAAACAGCAGCCCGCTGCCGTCGTCGTACGGATTGAAATTGTCGACGGTGCTGTTGAAACCATGGTAGTTGCCGGTGGCAAGATCGAGCGCGCTGCCTGCGACGCTGTCGTCGACCGGTTGATCGACGTCGAAGGTGAATTCGCCGGTGGTCGGCATGCCGGTTTCGCCCGTCTCGAAGCCGCTCTCGAAGATTGTTTCTTCGCTATGCGGTCCCGGGACAATCGTCATATTGACCGGCACCACGATGAGCGGCTGGGTCGTAGCGTTGGTCGTGATGCAGATTGAAGCGCTGTAGGTGCCGGTCGGCAGTGCGCCGGCCGGCGCAACCGACACATCGATGCCGCCGCTCTGGCCGCCATTGACGGTGCCGCCGCCGCTAGCGACCAACCAGGCCACCGCGCCACCACTGCACGCACCTTCGACGCCGGCAGTCGACTGCGCCGAAACCGCCACCGTGTAGGTCAGCGGGATGCTGTTTTCGGCATTCGAGACCGTGATCCGCTGCTGTTGCGCGCCCAGCGGCACGACGGCGCCGAACGTCATCGTCGCCGGTGTGACCGCGGCCGCGGGCGCATTGCCGACCAGCACGCTGATCGTCGTCGTCTGGGTCAGCTCGGCAGTCGTTCCGGTGATCGTGACGGATGTGGTGCCGATCGCCGCGGTCGCGTCTGCGCTGAATGTCAGCGTGCTCGATGCGGTCGTTTGCGCGGGATCGAAGGTTGCCGTCAGGCCCGTCGGGAGCGGGCTGGTGGTCAAGGACACCGGATCGGCGAATCCGTTGAGTGCATTCACCGCGACCAGCGTCGTCGCGCTGCCGTTCGCGGTCAGGCTCGGATTGGCCGGATAGCCGGAAAGCACGAAGCCCGGGTTCGTGGTCGAACCGGCCAACGCGCCGATCAGGTTGGCACCGTTCGGGCTGCCCCAGCCGGTCACCAGGTCGTAGCCGGCAACCGCATGAAAGCCGCCGTTGCTGCCGCTCGCCGGGTCATGGAAGTCGTTCGCAACATCGGCACTGACGCCGATGTTGTAGAGCGCCGGGTTGACGAAACCGACCGGAGCGCCGCCGTTCGCGATCGCCTGCTCGTTGACCAGTGCAATGAAGCCGGACCAACGCGGCGCGGCGAAGCTGGTACCGCCGTAACCGAGAGCGAGTTGACCGTCGATCACCGTCGGATTGTCGAAATTCGCTTCGGCGGCGACGTCGGGGTCATTGCGCCAGGTGGTCGAGCCCTGGTTCGTCGCCGTGAGGACACCGGGCAGCAGCTGGTAATCGGGTGTCGCGTAGCCGGCGGGCGCATAGAAGCCGCCGCCCGAATCGGACCATGCCGACTCGCCGGTCCAGCTGCCACCCGGGCCGCTGACCGTGAGGTCCGTGCCGCCGACTTCGAGCGTGTAGGAATTCGCCGACGGCGGCAGCCAGCTCGAACTGTCGTAGGAGCCGTTGTCGCCGGTCGCGTTCGCGAACGTCTGTCCCTGCGCCTGGAACTGCTGATAGATCGGATCGGCGACGTGACCCATGTCGCTCGATCCCCACGAGCAGCTGAGTACCTTGGCGATGTTGTCGGTGGCCATCTGATTGAGCACGTCCGGACCACTGTCGCCTTCATAGAACAGCAGCTGCGAAATACCCGGTGCCATGCCGATCACGTTGACAATGTCGAGCACCTGCTCGCCGTCGTCGCAATTGCCGCATTCGCCGGAGAATCCATTGACCAGCACATTGCTGATCGGCACGTTGTGCGGCGCCTCGCCAGTCAGCGTGTAGTAGAGGCCGACGTCTTCGGAGTTGTAGCCTTCAAACGAAAAGACGCCGACGGTCTGGCCAGCGCCGGTCAGCGAGCCTGATCCGTAGTACGCCGCGCGCATGTCGCTCGGCAGAAACTCTCCGGACGGGCCGGAACCGCCAGTGTGCGGGATGGGACCGAGCCGCATCGAGCCGTCGCCCTGCTTCAGCCTGGGCTTGGGCAAGGTGAAGTTGTCGAGTCCGCTGAACTGCAGCACCGGCACCGCCAACGAGATGGTCGGCTCGCGATCGGGTGCGAAGAACCGGCGCGACTCGCTTGGATGCTGGAAGGATTCCATCTGCACATGCAGAGCGCGGTTGACGACATCCACCGTGCCTTCGATGTCGACGATATGCCGGTTCGCCGTGGTCCGCCGCACCGTGAAGCCCTGCGCGGTTGCCCAGCTCACGACCGTGTCGTAGTCGGCCTGGGTCGGACTGAACTGTTCAGTGAAATCGGCGCTGCTGAGATAGTGGTGATAGAGCGGACTCACCGGGTTGTAGATCTGCTGGATCAGGCTGTCGAGCCCGTCCTTGTTGCGCAAGGTCAGGTTGATCGCCAGCTTCAAGCGCTGCGCGCCATTCAGCGGCGCAGCCTGCGCGGCTTGACCTGCGGCCACTGCGGCCGGCACCTGTGTCATCTGCGGACTTTGGCTCGCTGACGCATCCGCCGCCGCGACCGCAACGCCGGGGATGGCGCACAAGGCGAATATCGGAAACGCAAGACGGCACGCCAGTTCGCCCCACGCGGCGAATTTAAAAATTTTCATCGAGTGACCCTCTGCTGCACCACGAACTGAGAAATCGAGGGCCGCCTGCGGGATGCGCGATCCCGCACCCATTGCGCATTGATCGGCGGCGCTCGAGTACGACAGCTGGCGCGGAGGAGATCACAAGCGCACGTAGCAGCGCTGCGCCCGCGCGCGAGCCGCTCAGGGGTTCTAGCTCAGCTGAGCTTACAGATTCCTGTCATTCGGCCGGCGGCACGGCGTTCTTACGAAAATTTTCGTCGAGCACCGGCGTGCATCTCCTGCATATCCGCCCATGGATTGGGTCGACTCATCCGCGAGAAGGAGCGACGCGTTTCGAGGCAGCGGCGCGGCTTGTGCAGCGTCCGCCGCAACCAAGATCGGTGCCTTCGTCAGGCGGCAGCCGGCAGCCGCTCGCGCACTTCCGACCACGACGGCGCCGGCGGCCATTCGGCCGGCGCGTTGCCAGCGAGGACCTGGCGCAGTACGCGACCGTCGATCTGCGGCGCGACGAGTTCTACCAGCGCTATCGCATAGTCGCGCAGCACGCGGTCGCGGCGCAGCACGAGCCAGGTCGTGCATTCGGGAAACAGGCCGTCGACATCGAAGACGCGCAGATCGGCCTCGTCTTCGCGCGTCATCGCCATCTGCGCCAGTACGCCGACGCCGAGGCCGGCACGCACATAGGTCTTGATCAAATCGGCGTCGCGCGCGGTGCAGGCGAAGTTCGGGATCAGACCGGCGTCGGTGAATGCATGACGCAGCGAGGAATCGGTACGCAACGAGGACTCGTAGCTGACCAGCGGATAGCGTGCGATATCGACCAGTCGCGGCGCGCGTCCGAGCGCAGCCAGCGCATGCTCGCGTGGCGCGATCACCGCTCGTTGCCAGCGAAACAACGGCACCGCGAGACCGTCCGTCGGCGGCGCGCCGGCGGTGCTGACGATGGCGAGATCGACCTGGCCGCGCTCGAGCAGCTCCATGACTTGTGCATCGCCATGCGGCTTCAGGTGCACGCTGACCTGCGGATAACGCCGCTTCAGCGCCCCGACTGCCGGCGGCAAAACGAAACGCGCCTGCGTATGCGTCGTCGCGATCGACAGTTCGCCATGGTCGTCGCTGCGCAGGTTCGCCGCGATCGCGCGGATGTTCGCCGCCTCGGCCAGGATCGTGCGTGCGCGCTCGATCACCTGTGTGCCCTGTGGCGTCACCGCGTCGAGGCTGCGACCCTTGCGTGCGAACAACTGGAAGCCGAGTTCGTCCTCGAGTTGCTTGAGCTGCTTGGACAGGCCCGGCTGCGTCGCGTGCACACGGTCTGCCGCCAGTGTGATGTTGAGACCGGAGTCGGCGATCGCGACGACGTAGCGCAGTTGGGTCAGCGTCATGTCGGACTCTCCGCCAGCCTACGCGACGTGCCTCGGAGAGCCGTGTCCGAACGTTCGCTCCGCCTGATTTTCACGTCTTCGTTCATCGTTCCATCCGGATCGTGCCCGGCTCGATTGCTTACGATCCGGCAGCCTACCTGCGAACCATTTGGACGTCCAGAAGGCCGTTCACGAATCGGTGCTGCGGCGCGGCGATTCGTCGCGACCGTGCGGCGTCATGCTGCACCGGCATAACCTGCTGCCACCCGCTTATTTGCGAGACGTCGGCCGAGCGCAGAGGATCGATACCGTTACTCCGAGTGTGATCTCCATTTGGCCGTCGCGGTAGTGTCCCCATTGCCGCGACGGCCCTTTTCCCCGCTTGCCGCGCGATGTCCCTCTATCCCTTGTTCGCCGATTTGCGCCTGCGCACCGTCCTCGTCGTCGGCGGCGGACCCGTGGCCGAGCGCAAGACGCGGGCATTGGTTGCCGCCGGCGCAAACGTCGTCGTCGGCGCACCGGAAACCACACCATGGCTGGCCGCGCAGGCCGCCGCGGGCCGCATCAGCCATCGCGCCGCGCCATTCGAGGCGGCATGGCTGGACGATGTGTGGCTGGCGGTCGCCGCCACCGGCAATGACGCCGTCAATCGCGAGATTGCGGCACTCGCGAATGCGAAGCGCCTGTTCATCAATGTCGTCGATGATGCGGAGTTGTCGACCTTCCAGGTTCCCGCGGTGGTCGACCGCTCGCCGCTGGTCATTGCGATCTCCAGCGGCGGCGCCGCGCCGGCGCTGGCGCGGCAGGTTCGCTCGCGCATCGAAGCCTTGCTGGAGCCTTCGCTCGGCACACTCGCCGCGCTCGCGCAACGCTGGCGCAAACGCCTGCGCACGCGCCTGCCCGAGATGGCGATGCGCCGGCGCTTCGTCGAACAGATCGTGCTCGGCCCGGTGGCGCGGCTGGTGCAACGCCGTCGTGTCGATGAGGCCGAGGCGATGCTGGCAGCTGCGCTGGCGACACGCGGTGGCGGCATCGATCGCAAGGGTTCGGTCGTCCTCGTCGGCGCAGGGCCCGGCGATCCGGACCTGCTGACTCTGGCCGGCCTGCGCGCGCTCGGCGAAGCCGATGTGATTCTGCATGATCGCCTCGTCAGCAGCGAAGTGCTCGCGCTGGCGCGGCGCGATGCCGAGTTGATCGACGTCGGCAAGCAAACCGGCCATCACACCACGACGCAGCAATGCACCAACGCGCTGCTGGTCGAGCACGCGCTGGCGGGCAAACGCGTCGTGCGCCTGAAGGGCGGCGATCCGTTCGTATTCGGCCGCGGTGGCGAGGAACTTGAATTCCTGCGCGCGCATGGCATCGCCTACAGCGTCGTGCCCGGCGTGACGGCGGCGCTCGCCTGCGCGGCGTATGCCGGCATTCCGCTGACACACCGCGACCATGCGCAATCGGTGCACTTGATCACGGCGCACGGCAAGCAATCGCTCGATACGCTGGATTGGCGCGCGTTGGCGAGTGAGCACCAGACACTCGCGTTCTACATGGGGGTCGCCCACCTCGACCTCGTGCGCGCCCGCCTGCTCGCAGCAGGGCGCGCCGCGCAGACGCCCTTCGCGCTGATCGAGAATGGCACGCGTGCGCACCAGCGCGTGGTCACCGGCGTGCTCGCCGGCCTGCCCGAAAGGGCACGCGAACACGCGGTGCAGAGTCCGGCCCTGCTGATCGTCGGCGACGTCGCCGCACTCGCGGCGCAACTGCACTGGTTCGGCGACGCGCCGCTGACCAGTGCCGATGTCGGCGCCGCGCTGGCGGCCTGAGCGTGCATCGCGAAACCTTTACGAAAGCGCGCCTATGATGGCGGCCCGGCTGCGGCCGGCCGGCCGGCCAGTTTCAGCCCGATGCTCGATTTGAGCAGATTCCAAGATCCTACGACCCTTGCGGAGCATCGCCATGAGCTACGACAGCATCCTCGATACCATCGGCAATACACCGATCGTCAAACTGCATCGCCTGCCGCCGCAACACGTCGACATCTACGTGAAGGTCGAAGCCTTCAATCCGGGCGGCTCGGTCAAGGACCGCCTGGCGATCGCGATCATCCTCGACGCCGAGCAGAAAGGCCTGCTCAAGCCCGGTGACACCGTCATTGAGGCCACCTCGGGCAATACCGGTGTTGCGCTGGCGATGGTCTGTGCCGCGCGTGGCTACAAGTTCGTCGCGGTGATGACCGAAACGTTTTCGATCGAGCGTCGCAAACTGATGCGTGCCTACGGCGCCAAGGTGCTACTGACACCGGCTGCCGAGCGCGGCAGTGGCATGGTGCGCCGGGCCGAGGAACTGGCCAAGAAACATGGCTGGTTCCTCGCACGTCAGTTCCAGAACCCCGCCAATCCGGCTTATCACCGCAACACCACGGCCGCCGAGATCCTGCGCGATTTCGCCGGCAAGCGGCTCGACTATTTCGTTTCCGGCTGGGGCACCGGCGGCACCCTCACCGGCGTCGGCGAAGTGCTGCGCCTGGCCCGGCCAGAGGTGAAGATCGTGGCGACGGAACCTGCGGGCGCGGCGCTGTTGTCCGGCAAGGAATGGAAACCGCACAAGATCCAGGGCTGGACGCCGGACTTCCTGCCCGACGTGCTGAGCCGCACGGTTGCGCACGACATCGTGGCGGTCGACGACGTCGTCGCGCGCGACACCGCGCGACGCCTCGCGACCGAGGAGGGCATCTTCGTCGGCATCTCGTCCGGGGCTACGCTGGCTACCACCTTGAAGATTGCGGAAGACGCGCCCGCAGGATCTGTCCTGCTCGCCATGCTTCCCGACACCGGGGAACGCTATCTCAGCACGTTCCTGCTCGAAGGCGTCAACGAGGGATCGGACGACGACTGGCTGGCAACGCTCGGCACAGGCGCTGCAGCGGACTGACTACAACCGCGAACAAGATTTGCCGTCTCCGCCCGAGAGACGCGTTCCGCACGAAAAAGAGGCCTCCCGCAGGAGGCCTCCAGCTCAAAAACTGCAGATTCGAATCAACGCGTCATTGACGATTTCGATCCTTCCTGATCGTCGATGGTCACGTCGTCGATGAAAAACTCGCCGTCGTCGCTCGATGTGGTGTAGTTGAATTCGAGCAGATGCGTCGCGTCGTCGGCGTAGGCGCTGAGATCGACAGAGACGCGGGTCCAGTCGACATCGACTCCATTCGCGGCAACATCTGCCGTCGCCACCGGCGTACCGTCCACCCAAATCGTCAGCGTCCCCGGCGCATCGGGTGCCGCGGCGACGAAACGCCAGTAGTTCAGATAGCGCGGACCACCGCTGCTGATCGTCACGCTTTGCGACCATGTCTGTACGCCGCCTTTGCCGGTGTGCCAGCCACCGCCGCGTGCCGACCAAATACCGCTGTGGGCGTGGCCCGGGCTCGCGGCATGGAATGGCATGGCACCCGAGTCGCCATGGCTATCGGAACCCTCCCACTTCAATTGCGCATCGGCGCTCGTCGTCTCGAAGCTCGGGTCGACGATCGGTTGCACGGGAAGCGCCGCACCGCTGCCGTCGAAGCCATCGCAGAAGATCTCGTCCGCGCCGCCGTCGCAGGCGATCGGCCCTACCATCAGCGTCGCGTTTGCATCAGCGGCACTGTTGCCCAAATCGGTCTGCAACGCGCCGGCCGCAATCGTGTTGACGTAACTACCTGCGGTGGCGGCGGAAACCGCGATCGTGATGGTGCAGCTGCCCGACGCCGGAATCTGCGAACCACTGATCAGCGTCACCGAGCTGCTGCCGGGGAACGTGATCGCCGCGCCGTTCGGGCAATCGGTTCCGAAGGCCAGCGGCGTCGCCACCGCCAGACCGGCCGGGAAACCGTCGGTCAGATCTGCACTCAACGTCGCCGCCGTGACATTGCTGTTGGTCAGCGTGATCGTCAGCGTGCTCACCACCCCCGGTGCCACGCTCG
The DNA here is from genome assembly GCA_040005635.1 of Dokdonella sp. Lineage (GTDB taxonomy): Bacteria > Pseudomonadota > Gammaproteobacteria > Xanthomonadales > Rhodanobacteraceae > Dokdonella_A. Next base: position 8,167 of record JBDTYM010000094.1, read on the forward strand.
TCGGCGCGAATGCCTTCGTGACCGTCGGTGGGCTTCCCGTGCTGCCGACCGTCAGCGTCGCGCTCGCATCCGCAGGGCTGCTGCCCTGGTCGGTCTGCAGGGCGCCAGCCGCAATCGTGTTGCTGTAGCTGCCTGCCGATGCGGCCACGACATCGATCGTGATCGTGCAGCTGCCGGATGCCGGAATCTGCGAGCCGCCAATCAGCGTCACCGAACTCGATCCCGGGAACGCAACCGCCGCGCCATTCGGGCAGTCGGTCGAGAAGTTCAGTGGGGTCGCCGCCGCCATGCCGCCCGGGAAGCTGTCCGTCAGATCCGTGCTCAGCGTGGCTGCTGTCGCATTGCTGTTCGCCAGCGTGATCGTCAACGTGCTCACTGCACCCGGCGCCACGCTCGTCGGCGCGAATGCCTTCGTGACCGTCGGCGGGCCGGACCCGCCGCCGCCGATCGTGAATGCTGCGCCGTCGCCATCAAATGCCGTATCGACGATCGTTGCGGGGAAACCCGTTGTGGCGGTCGTGGTGACATGGACCGCGCCGTAACAGACCGTCGTCGCGACCGGGAAGGTCAGGCGGCCGTCGCAATTGAACCTGACTCCTGCATAGCCGTCGGTGCCTGCCAACCAGGCGGGACTGGCCAGTAGCGTGCCACCGGTCGTGCTGAACGTCGAACTCGGACCGACGACATCGCCAGCCTGCAGCACGACCCCATTGCCGCTGCCATCGACGACGAATTCGGCCGTGTACGTGCTGACGCCCCAGAACGTGAAGTCGTTGTTGCTGCCACTGGCCCAGAAGTTGACGTCCCAGTCTCCGTCGATCGGGCCACTGTCATCGAGCGCGCTGCTGACGATATTCAGCGAGGTGCCGAACGTCGTCGCGGCAATCGTGTGATTGAGCGGACTGGAATGGATGATGCCGTTCGTACCGCCGGCAATTGCATCCGGGCTCCACCGGTTGGGTGCGACCGGCGACGCTGATCCGGTTGTGGAGAGGAAGGTCGTGACGGCGAGGGCCGTCGCGAGTGAAAGGTCCTTCGACCACGCGCGGGCACGCCCGCGGCTTGCACTTGTCGACATGGTATTTCCCCGAAATGAGGTGCGCGAAGTTGCGCCCCGATCAATGGCGGATTCGTCCCTCGGCGAATTCACCATCGCAGCTGCGATTCCTACCGCAGCGGAGCGTCGGCACACTTATATCGCAGGAAAATCGGTACGCTGCGGTACGGCAGAACGGAGAATGCAAACATCTGCAAACCTGCTGCCCAGTCGTGCGCAAAGCGGTGACAGAGACCGGCCGAAAACGAAGGAGACCTCTGCGCCCGCGCCGTGCCGACTCCTCACGCAATCGCGATGGCGACCTTGCTCTCGTGGTCAAGGCGCACGCCATCGTCGTCGCCAACGCCGGCGTGGTTGCGCACCAAAGAAAACGGGCGCCGCAGCGCCCGTCGAAGTCGATCGGAGTGCGGCGCTCTCAGGCCGACTTCTTCCACTGCCCGAGCGCAGCCAATCCGTTCTGGCGCGCACGCTGCGCAACCGTCTTCTGTGCATCGGCGAAGTTCGCCTGCATGTCCTTGCCCCACAGTGTCAGCGCCGCGGTCTGCATCGCGCGACCGTAGGAGAACGACAGCGGCCACGGGTGCGGACCCATCTGGTTCATCGCGTTGAGATGCGCGGTCGCCTGTTCGTCGGACTGGCCACCGGAGAGAAACACGATGCCCGGCAGCGAAGCCGGCACAGCGGCCTTGAGGCAGCGCACGGTTGCCTCGGCGACATCGTCGACGTCGGCGTGGTCCGCACAATCGGCGCCCGAGATCACCATGCTGGCCTTCAGGATCATGCCCTCGAGCAGCACGTTCTGCTCGTACAACGCGCCGAACAGCGAGCGCAGCGTTGCTTCCGTGACTTCGTAGGACACGTCCAGATCGTGTTCGCCGTCCATCAGCACCTCAGGCTCGACGATCGGAACCAGTCCCGCTTCCTGGCATAGGGCTGCGTAACGCGCAAGCGCATGCGAATTGGCCTCGATGCAGGTGCCGCTCGGCGTGTCTTCGCCAATCGTGATGACCGCACGCCACTTGCAGAACTTCGCGCCGAGCTTGGCGTATTCGGCCAGCCGCTCGCGCAGGCCATCGAGGCCTTCGGTGACCAGTTCGCCCGGAAAACCGGCCAGCGGCTTCGGTCCCCTGTCGACCTTGATGCCGGGCAGGATGCCGGCGTCGAGCATGATCTTGGTGAATGGCACGCCGGCCTTGGTCGACTGGCGGATCGTCTCGTCGTACAGGATCGCGCCGGAGATGTGGTCGCCGAGCTTCGGCGTGGTCAGCAGCATCTCGCGATAGGCGCGACGGTTTTCCTCGGTGTTCGGTACGCCGACCGAGTCGAAGCGCTTCTTGATCGTGGTGGTCGATTCGTCGATCGCGATGATGCCCTTGCCCGACGCGACCAGCGCCTGCGCCGTGGTTTCAAGCTCTTCGATACTCATCAAAAACTCCGTGGAAAACGAATGCACGCGGCGGCCGCGGGCTCGTGCCGACCGGGTCGGTTATTTCAGGGTCGGCGATTATAGGCCAGTTCGGCGCGGGCTGCGCCGCGCCGGTTGCGGCGGGATTCAGTGATCGGTCCACGCCAGTTTGGCGACCGCGCAGCCCTGCATCACGGCCGTGCGCGCGGCCGCGTCGGCGGGCAGGTTGAACGGGAAAATCAGCCAGCTGAACACGCGGTCGCGACCGGCGTTCGACACCGACGGCTCGAACTTCATGCTCGCCGCGGCGCTCGCCGCCACCTTGCCGAGATCGCCCTCGGGCGCGACTTTCTGCACTTTGATCGTGCTCGTGCTGCCGTCCTTCTCGACCACGAAGGACACGGTCGCGCAGCCGGGCTGCTCGATGTTCTTGCCGTAGTTCGGCGCATCGGCCTGGATCGACGCGCCATTCAGTACCCAGTAGTCCGGCAGCTTCTCGGCCGCGACCACGCGCGGCGGCACGGTCGACTGCGCGAATGCACTTGAACAACAGACGAAAGCGATTCCAAAAAGTGGCAGGCGCGACATGACGAGTTCCTCCGGCAGCGCCATCCAACGATCGTGGCGGCCCCATTGTACGAACGCGTTGCAAAATTGCATGACGCAGCGCGCTGCATGTAGAGCGCCGGACGGCCTCAGTCGGAGCGGTGGCTTTCTTGCGCGGGTTCTTCAGGCCATGCAGGTGGCAGGCCACGTTCGCGCAGTCTTTGCAGCAGGCCGGTCAGGCCACGCGCGCCGAATGCCAGGCCGAGGCCGAGCGCCACCTTCACGCCTTGCGCGATCAAACCAATTCCGTCGCGTTGCAGGAGTGCGACGAACGGCATGTCCGCCGTCTGCGTGGTCACGAGCAAACGCAGCCCGATGTAGATCATGTCGACAAAACCTTCGATGGCGAACCCGACACCCAATATCGCGAACGCGATGTACTGCAAGTCAACAGCGGCTAGCGGGCTCTCGAATGACTCATGGCTTGCCCGGCTCGTTGCCAGTCGCGCCAGTAGCCCCGGATACAACCAAGGTGCAAGCGCCAAAGCGGAAACATGACGCTTACTCCCTCAAGACGCCGATGAAGCCGACCATCACATGAGGCTCATCAAAGATCGCCAAGTCCTTCCGCGACGCCGCCCTGCCCGACCTTGAGCAGTTTCAGCGTATTCGTTCCGCCGAGCTTGCCGGTATGGTCGCCGGTGGTGACGATGACGCGGTCATCGACACTGAGATGGCCGAGCGTGAACAGATGCTGGATCGCATCGCGCGCGGCTTGCGTCGGACCCACGCCGCGCGCGTCGAACGCGACCGGATGCACATCTCGATACAGCATCATGCGGCGGCGCGCCGGCGCACTGCGCGACAGTGCGTAGATCGGCACGGTCGAGCGATAGCGCGACAACCAGTGTGCAGTGCCGCCGGATTCGGTCAGTGCGACGATCGCGCGCACGCCGATCTGGCCGGCCATGAACATCGCGGCGAGAGCGATCGCCTGGTCGGTGCGATCGAGGCGATGTTCGCCGGGCCGCAGATCCTCGGTCGGTTCGAACTGGCGTTCGGCGCCGAGGCAGACGCGGCGCATCGCCGCGACGGCCTTGTCCGGATGCTTGCCGGCGGCGCTCTCCTGCGACAGCATCACCGCGTCGGTGCCGTCGATGACCGCATTGGCGACGTCGAGCACTTCGGCGCGCGTCGGTATCGGCGATTCCACCATCGATTGCATCATCTGCGTCGCCGTGATCACGACGCGGCTACGCAGCAGCGATTCGCGGATGATCTTCTTCTGCAGGCCCGGCAGTTCCGCGTCACCGATCTCCACACCGAGATCGCCGCGCGCGACCATCACCGCATCGGAGGCCTCGACGATCGAGGTCAGGTTTTCGATCGCCTCAGCGCGCTCGATCTTCGCCACCAGCGCCGCACTGCCGCCGGCCTCGCGCAACAACGCACGCGCCTGTTCGACATCGTCCGCGGTCTTCACGAACGAGACCGCGAGGAAGTCGGCTTCGAGTTCTGCCGCGAGCTTGATGTCGGCGCGATCCTTGTCCGACAGCGCCGCGACCGTGAGTCCACCGCCGAGACGATTGATGCCCTTGCGATCGGACAGGCGACCCCCAGCGAGCACGCTGCAGCGGATCGTCTGGTCGCCGACGTCGAGCACTTCGAGTGAAATGAGGCCGTCGTCGAGCAGCAGCACGTCACCCGCGTTCACGTCGCGCCACAGATCGTGATAGCTGACCCCGACGCGGGTCGTGTCGCCGGCCGCAGCGTCCACGTGGCAATCGAGCACGAAGATCTGGCCGGGCTCGAGTTCGATCGGACCGGCGGCAAAGCGCTCGATCCGAATCTTCGGACCCTGCAGATCGGCCAGCACGGCGACTTCGTAGCCGAGCTCGGCGGCGGCGGCGCGCACGGCGGCCGCGCGCGCGCGATGGTCATCGTGACTGCCATGCGAGAGGTTCAGGCGCACGACGTCGACACCTTCGGCCAGCAACCGCTTCAATGCGCCGGGCGCGTCGGTGGCAGGTCCCAGCGTGGCGATGATCTTGGTACGACGCAGTTGCGCTTGCACGTGCGAGGCTCCTTTGACGGATGGACGCGAGGCGGCCGCGATGGCGGTGATGCGTTCGCGCAATGGATACCGAGGCGCCCGCGCCGGGGCGCAGGCTTCGACCGGAAGACCTTCCGCATGATACGCGACGCGCCTTTGCAGTTCAGGGTCGCGCGCGAACGGGCTGCGCCTCGCGGAGTGAGGACCTCGCTCGAAGGACGCTGCACTGGACGCAGTCCTATATACATTGCCAGCAATTAGATTGCGCACGATCTATTTTTGTGGTGGAATGAAGTCGATGCAGAACACTTCCCCCAACGATCTTCTTCTCGACCAGCAGCTGTGCTTCGCGCTGTATGCGGCGTCGCGCACGGTGACTGCAGCCTATCGTCCGCTGCTCGAACCGCTCGGCCTGACCTATCCGCAGTACGTCGCAATGCTGGTGCTGTGGGAACGCGATGGCCTGACCGTGCGCGAGCTCGGCGAGCGCCTGCTGCTCGACTCCGGCACCTTGACCCCGCTGCTCAAGCGGCTCGAACACGCCGGCCTGATCGTGCGTGCGCGCCGGCAGAGCGACGAACGCGAGGTCGAGATTGGCCTGACCCGCAGCGGCCGTGCTCTGCGCGCGCGCGCAGAGAAAATTCCGGCCTGCCTGCTGCAGCAATGCGGCCTCAACCCGGTTGTGCTGGTGCGCCTGCGCGGCGGCCTGAACACCCTCACCGAAAACATCCTGTCCAATCCACAAGGAGTCTGCGCATGACCATCAACAAGATCCTCTACACGGCTACCGCCACCGCGAAGGGCGGCCGCGAAGGCCATATTCACAGCAGCGACGGTGTGCTCGACTTCGACCTCAAGCTGCCGAAGGAACTCGGCGGCCCCGGCGGCGCCGGCAGCAATCCGGAAC
>JBDTYM010000095.1:0-13068 GCA_040005635.1 Dokdonella sp.
ACGGCCTGCAGGCCGACGAGCGCGACATCAGCAGCGACCTCAAGCGCGAGAAGGAGGCGAAGAGCAAGCGCGACGTCGTCCTCGACGAGGCCGCGCACATCCTCGCCGACGAGGTGGGCCTGATTCGTACCGACACCAAGCTCGCCGCGCGCGTGCTGCCGTATGGCGTAGTGCCGCCGATGCAGGTGGATTGAGCGCCCCGCGCAACACGTTTCGAGTGGCCGCCTGGAGCAGACTCCGGCGGCCGTTTGCTCGAGAAGAGCTGCTGTCGGCGGCCTTGTTCCTCTGCGCGCTGGCACCTGCCTGCCAGGCTCACACGCCGGCAGTCGCCGAAGGCGATCTGGTTTTCCAGACATCGCGTTCCGCCCAGAGCGTGGCGATCCAGAAAGCGACGCACTCGCGCTACAGCCACATGGGTGTCGTCCTGCGCGAACACGGACAAACGTTCGTCTTCGAAGCCGAACGCTCGGTTCGCTTGACGCCGCTGGATGCGTGGCTCGCGCGTGGCGAAGGTGGCCACTACGTGGTAAAGCGCTTGCATGCGCCGCTGACGGCGCAGCAGGTCGATCGGCTGCATCAGTCCGCGAACGCGTTTTTGGGCAAGCCGTACGACGCCGCGTTTGGATGGTCGGACCGGCGCATCTATTGTTCCGAGCTGGTGTGGAAACTGTTCGACCGCGCGCTCGGCATCCGCATCGGGACCTTGCAGAAACTCGGCGACTTCACGCTCGATGATCGCGTGGTGCAGGCAAAGCTGCGCGAACGCTACGGCAGGACGATTCCGCTCGACGAGACCGTCATTTCACCGCAGGCAATGTTTGCTTCGCCCCTGCTCGACACCGTCAGCGAGCGCTGAGTCGTTTGTTCGCAGGAACAACCGCCGCGATCAGCCCGCGTAGCGCCGCTGCACGAATTCGAAGTACGCGCGCAAGCCCTGCGCCTCGCCACCGCGCGGATGGCCGGGCTTGTCGGAGTCGTTCCACGAATACACATCGAGGTGCGCCCACGCCTGCGCTTCCGGCACGAACCGCTCGAGGAACAGTGCTGCGGTGACGGCGCCCGCGTGGCGCGAGGCGCCCGCGTTGGCCAGATCGGCGACATGCGACTCGAGCATCGTCAGGTACGGACGCCACAGCGGCATCCGCCACATCGGGTCGCGAGTGGTCTGCGCGGCATCGAGCAGCGCGTCGGCAATCTCGTCGCGGTTGGCGAACAGGGCCGGCAGCTCGGGACCGAGTGCGACGCGCGCGGCACCGGTCAGCGTGGCGAAATCGAGGATCAGGTCGGGTTTCTGCTCGGACGCATAGGCGAGCGCATCGCACAGCACGAGGCGGCCTTCGGCATCGGTGTTGTCGACTTCGACCGTGAGCCCTGCGCGTGTCGTGATGACCTCGCCGGGGCGATACGCATTGGCCGCGATCGAGTTTTCCACGGCCGGAATCAACAGCGTCAGGCGCAACGGAAGTTTCGCCGCGAGGATAAGGCTGGCCAGACCGATCGCATGCGCTGCGCCGCCCATGTCCTTCTTCATCCAGCGCATGCCATCACCGGTCTTGATGTCGAGGCCGCCGGTGTCGAAGCAGACGCCCTTGCCGACGAGTACGAGATGCGGCGCATCGGCCGCGCCGAAGCTGAGTTCGGCGAGTCGCGGCGCGCGATGACTGGCGCGGCCTACCGCATGGATGGTCGGGAAATTCGCGGCGAGCAGTTCGTCGCCGACCCATTCGCGATATTCGGCACCATGCTCCGCAGCCAGCGAGCGCACCGCGTCGGCCAGCTCCGGCGGCCCCATGTCCTCGGTCGGCGTATTGATCAGATCGCGCACGCGATGGATTGCGCGCGCCATCGGCGCGACATGCGCGGCCGTCGCCGCATCGACGACCAGCCGTGCCGGCGCGCGCATCGACTTGCGATAGCGCGTGAACTGGTACGCGCCGAGCGCCCAGCCGAGCGTGACATCGCTCGCGTTCAGCGCGAGGCCGCGCGGGTCGAGCACGTAGCGGCCTTCCGGCAGCCGCACCGGCAGGGACGCGAGACCAAATACCGAATCGCGGCGGTCGCAGCCGGCCAGCAGCGCGAGCGGCGCGCCGTCCTTGCCGGGCAGCGCGAGAAAGCGTCCATTCTCGCCGGCAAAGCCATTCGCGGCGCTCCAGCGCTTCGCCGGCGCACCGAACGCGTCGATGACACTCGCGAAATTCTCGCGGTCGACCGCGATCAGCGGCGTCGCGTCGGCAGCGTCAGCAGGTGTGATCCAGGCATCCATCGGTTGTCCTCGCGGCAGGTTCAATAGCAAACGACGAAGGGGCTGGGCTCTTTGACGAGGTCGCTTCAGGCATTGCGCTCGACCCAGCGCGCCAGCTCGCCGAGATCGCGCAGTTCGAGATCGGGCGCGATCGCGGCCTGCGCCGACGGCAGGATCGCGACGTGGTCCGACCATGCCGCCGCGCCGCGATTCAACCATGCCGTACGCAGGCCGGCACCGTGCGCGCCGATGACGTCGAGCAGGGCATCGTCGCCGACATGCAGCACGTTCTCCGGCGCCAGGCCGAGCCGCGCGCAGGCGTCGTGAAAGATGGCCGCGGCCGGCTTCGCGCTGCCGAATTCGCGCGCCGAGATGCAATGCACGAAATGTCCGCGCAGGCCGATGCGCTCGAGGTCCGCGTTGCCGTTGGATATGCTGACCAGGGGCAGGCGCGCGGCGAGTGCCTCGAGCGCGGGCAGTACGTCTTCGTAGCAATCGACCCGATTGCGTGCGGTGTAGTAGACCTCGAACGCGGCTTGCACATGTTCGCTGCCGATGCCGCAGTCCGCGAACGCGCGCTGCAGGGTCAGCAGACGCTGCGCAGTGAAGTCATGCGCGAGGTCGGGGCGTTCCTCGGCAATCTGTTCGCGCAGATTGCGCATCGCCGTGACCGGCCATTTTGCCGCGACCGCGTCATGATGCGTGCGCAGCCATTCGTCGAGTTGCCGTTCCGCCAGCTGAATCACCGGCTCGACCGGCCACAGCGTATCGTCGAGGTCGAGCGAGACCGCGAGGATGCGCATCGGTGCCGCGGCAGGCGCGGACTCAGCCGCCGCTGGTGCCGCTGCTGACATTGCCGAACGTGACCGGCTTGGCCGGCTCCGCGGGCTTGGCCGAATCGGCCTTTGCGGTGGCCTTGGCCTTGGTGTCTTTCTTCGCCGGAGCCGCCTTGGCCGCCGCCTTCGCCGGTTCCTTTTTCTTCGCCGCCGCGGCGACTTCGCTCTTCTTCGCCGCTTCCTGTTTCGCGGCGGCTTTCTTCGCTTCGGCCTTGGCGAGATTCTCGCGCGCGACTTGGGTCGATTCGGCGGTCGGCGCGACGCGCTCCTTCGCTGCGAGCGTCGCACGCGGCGCCGATACCGGCGTCGGCGTCGCAGCGGTGGCTGCCACGGTCGGCGTCGGCGCCAATATCGTCGCGCCCGCTGCGGCCATCGCACCTGAAATGCTCGCCGCATCGCGGCCGACACGCTGGTCGATGAAGGCCATGCGCTTGTCGTTGCGCGCGATCACGTCAGCCGCATCCGAGTAGGGCGTCAGCTGATGTCGGCGCGCGATTTCCTTGGCCGCCGGTGTCTGCAGGAATTCGAGAAAATGATCGATCGCGGCCTGCTTCGGCGAATCGACGCGCTCGGCCAGATACAGCGTGATGTAGAGCGGATAGCTGCCGTCGGCAACCGTTGCGACGGTGGCACTGACGCCCTCGACGCTGAGCATCTTCACGCCCTTGTTGGCGTAGATGTTCGCCATCGTCGACAGACCGAGGCCGGATGGATCGAGCGTGATCGCTTCCTCGAGCTTGGCGGTGTTGATGTACAGGCGCGGCGCAGCGACGCGCTGGTCGCCATTGCGGAACACCAGTTCGCGCAAGCTGTACTCGACGCCATCGAGCGGAGACGCGATCGCGTAGAGGTTGATGTCCTTGTCGTCGCCGCCGAGTTCCTTCCAGTTCTTGATGAGGCCGTAGTAGATGTCGTGGATCTGCTTCAGCGTGAGGCTGCTGACTGGATTCTTCGGATGCGTGATCAGCACCGCGCCATCGAGCGCGACCGGGATGAAGTTGAGGGCGGCCTCCTCGGGGCGGCGCGAATACTTGGCGCGCGCGCTGCCGGCGAAATCCGCGCTGCCCTGCGCGACGGCATCGAGCCCGGACAAGGTGCTGAATGGCTGCAGCGAAATCTTGCCTTTCTTGTCCTTCGCGTACTGCTTGGCGAGATCTTCCATCAGCGCGCGGCCGGTCGTGTGGTCGCCGCGCCAGATCAGGTCATCGGCCGACGGCGCGGCGGCAGCCGCGGCGGGCGCCTTCGCAGCGAACGCGGGCGAGTTGATCGAAAGCGAGCCGATCGAAAACAGCGAAATCGCAAGAACGAGGGACGTGCGGAAACGACGTAGCAGCATGGTGTGGGATTCGCGCAGTAAAGTCGGCAAAAAGCGGGCGCAACCTTAACACGCGCGCCCGCACGCTGCCGCAACGCCTCTCACAACATCGGCCCGGGGCGGAGGGTGCGTGGACGCAGGTGGAGCGAAAGAATTCAGCACGAACGACACGAAGGACACGAAGTTGGAGCATGCAAGAGCGGGTCTCGCTTTCTCTTCCTTCGTGTCCTTCGTGTTTCAGTCTTTCAGCTTCAGGGCCGGGCAATGACCGTCACTGCAGCAGCAGGTAATACGCCTCGTTGCCGCGCAGCAAGGTCAGCATCAGCTGGCGTGGATGCGCGCCGACGAGCTTGCTGAAATCCGCCGCACCGTCGAGGTCGCGCCGGTTCACCGCGACGACGACGTCGCCGTTGCGCAGGCCGTTCGCATATGCGCGGCTGCTCTCGGCCACGCGGCTGACGCTGACGCCGCCGACGCCCTGGCGGCGCAGGTTGTCGCCGACCTCGCTGAACTGCACGCCGACCAGGCGCGGGTCGAGCGCGTCGCCTTTCAGCGACTTCAGCTCGGTCGCCTTGAGTGCCGTGCTGATCGTCAACGGCTGGCCTTCGCGCAGCACGCCGACGTTGACGGCCGCGCCGGCCGCACTCAGACCTTCGACATTGTGCAGATCCTGCTCGCCGGTGACGGCTTTGCCGTTCAGCGAAACGATCACGTCGCCGGCCCGCAGGCCTGCCGTCTCGGCGGGCGAGCCGACGCGCACGCGCGTGATCACCGCGCCGCGGGTTTCCTGGATCGCGAGCATCTTCGAGATCTCCGGCGTCAGGTCCTGCGCATCGACGCCGAGCACGCCGCGCTTGACCGCACCCGTCGCCACCAGCTGGCGCATCACGTCGGCGGCGAGGTTGGACGGGATCGCGAAGCCGATGCCGACGCTGCCGCCCGACGGCGAGATGATCTGCGAGTTGATGCCGATCAGTTCGCCGCGCAGGTTGACCAGCGGTCCACCGGAGTTGCCCGGATTGATCGAGGCATCGGTCTGGATGAAGTTCTGATAGCCGGAACTGCGCAGGCCGCTGCGCCCGAGTCCGGAGACGATGCCGGAACTGGCGCTCTGGCCGATGCCGAACGGGTCGCCGACGGCGACGACGAAATCGCCCATGCGCAGCTTCGAGGAATCGGCCAGCGTCAGGGCGGTCAGTTTCTCGGCAGGAATCTGCAGCACCGCCAGATCGGTATCGGGATCGGTGCCGAGCACCTTGGCCTTCACCGTGCGTCCATCGGCGAGCGTCACGTCGATGTCGTCGGCGCCCTCGACGACGTGGTTGTTGGTCAGCACATAGCCCTTGCCGGCATCGACGACGACACCCGAACCGAGCGACTGCTGCACACGCTCGCGCGGCATGTTCGGCGCGCCGAAGAAGCGGCGGAAGATCGGATCGTCGAAATACGGATTGCGCACCGCCACGCGCGTCTTCGAGGCGATGTTGACGACCGCCGGCGTGACCTGCTCCAGCATCGGCGCCAGCGAAGGCAGGGCCTGGCCATCGATGGCCGGCGGCAAGGCGGCGCGCGCGCTGGCGCCGAACAGGACGGCGGCTGCGAACGCGGCAAGCGGCAGGGAAGGGCGGTGGAGGATCGGCATGGCGGAACGTCCTTTTCGAGGAGATGGAAGCAGCATCGGCGCTTCGGTCAGACCGCACAAACCCCGTCCGGTTCGCACGCTTTCAAGCGTCGTCTTTGACGAAGCGGAAGGCGCCATTCAGCTTCGCTGCGGCTGCTCCGGCAAGGCACAAAAAACCACTTTACTTCAAGAGTTCGCAGGGGTACGGTATCGATCGGGGTGACACAATATATTGTGTTGGTCCGTGTTCACGAAACCTATCCATTGGGTCAAGTCGAATAGCGTGCTCACGCCGATGACGCGCTATGAATACGGGAAGCGGGGGCCACAGATCGTCCACAGCAATGCCGCAAACAGCGCTGACGACCGCATGGACGAGTCGCGCTGCGCAGCGCTGTTTTCGCCACGATGATCGCGTGACGACGACGCGGTCTCGACGCAGACAATGAAGCCGGGCGGAAGTCCGCAAGAATCTCGGGAGAAACAACAAGAATGAGCACGGTGCGCCTAGAACAGCTCGCGCGCGGCGCGGCGGAAATTCCGCTGCAGCCTGCCTCGTACGATATCTGGGACAAGAAATATCGCCTGAAGTCCAAACAGGGCGAAGCGGTCGACACCTCGATCGATCACAGCTACCAGCGCATCGCCAAGGCGCTGGCCGGCGTCGAAGCGACGCCGGAAAAGCAGAACTACTGGTACGACCGATTCCTGTGGGCGCTGCGCCGCGGTGCGATCCCGGCCGGCCGCATCACCTCGAACGCCGGTGCGCAGGAACACAAGCCGAAGACCTCGACGATCAACTGCACGGTGTCCGGCACGATCGAGGATTCGATGGACAACATCCTCGAGCGCGTTCACGAGGCCGGGCTGACCTTGAAGGCCGGCTGCGTCGCGCCGGGAACTTGGGTCGTCACCGAACAGGGTTTGGTCACGGCCGACGCGGCCGTTGCAGGCAAGCACGCCGAAATCCTCAGCTACGATCGCGCTGCGCGCCGCTTCGAGATGCGCCGCATCGAGCAGCATCTGACCACTCACGTGGCGCGCGCCGACAACATCGAGATCCGCGCGAACGGCGTGTCCCTCAAGACCTCCGTGCGCCATCCGGTGCTGGTCTATCGCGATGGCGCTCAGCGCTATGTGCGCGCGGACGAGGTCGCCGCGACCGACGCGCTCGTGCAGAACGCGTTCGCCTGGCGCGCCGACGAGGCGACGATGATGAATGCGTGGTTCGCTGGCGCGCACCTCGGTGACGGCAGCGCCTACGAGAAGCAGCACTCCTACCGCGCCAGCCGGCAAGCCTGGCAACAGCGCGCGGCGCTGCTCGGGCGTCGCCTGGTGTTCAGGATTCGCGCGGCCGAACGCGAAGTCGTCGAGCGCTATGCGGCGTTCTTCGCCGGCTTCTGCGCCTCACGCGCGCAGGTTGTCAGTGCCACCACGCCGAACGGCACGCCGGTATGGGATTACGCAGTCGCCAGTTTCGCGGCGAGCCGCGCCGCCGAGCTGATCGACGAGCAGATCGGCGCGAAGACCGTGCACCTGCACGTGCCGGCCTGGATCGCGCAGCATCCGGAGCGGCACTTCCTACCGTTCCTGGCCGGCCTGATCGATACCGATGGCACCATCAGCCGCGAATACGGCAGTGCCACCGTCGCGACGCAGAACGCTACGTTTGCCGGCGAACTGAAAGCCTTGCTGGGCCTGTTCGGCGTGCATGGCGCCTTGACCCTGCGCAAGCCGCGCGAGCACGACTACAACGGCAGCACGATCCGCGACAGCGGCGGCGCGATGCTGAAGATTTCCGACTCGGCCTTTCTCGCCGAGGTCGCGCGTTACATGGCCGACAGCGGCAAGCGCACGCGCATCGCCGAGCATGCGAGCCAGCCGGGCCAGTACGACCACTATGTGCTGCCGACCGATCTGGCCAACGCGTTGGCCGAACTTGCCAGCACCCTGGGTCATGAGGAGCGCCAGCACCTCGGCTTCTACCACGGCTATCACACGCGCCACGTCGTCAGCCGCGTCTGGCTCGACCGCTGGGTGGCGCGTTTCCCGGCGTTGCAGCCGCTGATCGATTTCGCGCGCTGCCTGCGCCCGGTCGAGGCGATCGAACGCAACCTCGATCTGCCGGAGACGTTTTACGACTTCACCGTCGAAGGCCACAACAACTACCTTGCCGGCAACGCGGGCCTGCTGGTCATCCACAACTGCGGTATCGGCTACGAATTCTCGACGCTGCGGCCTCGCGGCGCATACGTTTCCGGCGCTGGCGCCTACACCTCCGGCCCGCTGTCGTTCATGGATATCTACGACAAGATGTGCTTCACGGTGTCGTCCGCCGGCGGCCGCCGCGGCGCGCAGATGGGCACTTTCGACGTCAGCCATCCGGATGCGAAGGAATTCGTCCGCGCCAAGCGCGAGGACGGGCGCCTGCGCCAGTTCAACCTGTCGCTGCTGATCACTGATGGCTTCATGGACGCGGTCGAAGTCGATGCCGACTGGCCGCTGGTGTTCCCGATCCACATCAAGGAACAGGGCGAGATCGATCTCACCGACGCGGCCATCGTGGTCTGGCGCGAATGGCCGACGCACAAGAACTACGTGGTACGCGACGACGGCCTGGTCGCCTGCAAGATCTACGGTCACATCAAGGCGCGTCACCTGTGGGACATGATCATGGTGTCGACGTACGACTACGCCGAGCCGGGTTTCATCCTGATCGACCGGGTCAACGAGATGAACAACAACTGGTGGTGCGAGCATATTCGCGCGACCAATCCGTGCGTGACGGCGGATACCTGGGTGCAGACGAGCGAAGGTCCGCGCCAAGTGCAGGATCTCCTCGGCCGCGAATTCCTCGCACGTGTCGATGGCCAGGATCATGCGACGGGATCGGAAGGTTTCTTCCGCACGGCGACCAAGCCAGTGTTCGCGCTGCAGACCGAAGAAGGCCATCGCTTGCGCCTGACCGCCGACCATCGCGTGCGTCGCGTGTCGCGCATGACGCGCTGGAGCCTGGAAACCGAATGGTGCGCAGCGGAGATGCTACGCGCTGGCGATCGGGTGTTGCTCAACAACCATCGCGCCAATTCAGAATGGGCCGGCGCACTGACCCAGGAACAGGGTTATCTGCTCGGCCTGCTCGTCGGTGACGGAACGCTCAAGCAGGAAGCAGCCGTCCTCTCGGTCTGGTCGCAAGCCAATGCGGTGAATGCAGTCGGCGTGGCTGCGCCGACATCGCTGATGACCGAAGCGCTGCGCTGTGCGCAGACCCTGCCGCATCGCTCCAACTTCGCCGGTTGGTCCGAAGTCGCAGGGCGCAACGAGTGGCGCATGAAGTCAGCCTCCCTGCGTGACCTCGCGTTCGATCTGGGTCTTGCGCCGGGCAACAAGGCGATCACGCCTGCGATCGAGCAGTCGTCGAGCGATGCCTACCGCGGCTTCCTGCGCGGCTTCTTCGATGCCGACGGTTCCGTTCAAGGCAGCCAGACGAAGGGTGTTTCGGTGCGCCTGGCGCAGTCGGACATCGCTCGCCTTGAAGCAGTGCAGCGCATGCTGGCCCGCCTCGGCATCCTGTCGACGATCTACCGTGACCGCCGCGTGGCGGGTACGGCGGATCTGCCGGACGGCCATGGCGGAACCCGCGCGTACCCCACACAGGCGCAGCACGAACTGGTAATCAGTGGCGAATCCCTCGCGCGCTATGCGGACCAAATCGGTTTCGCGGACGCGACCAAGAGTGCACGCCTGACCGCGACACTGTCGGGCTATCGTCGCAGCCTCAATCGCGATCGCTTTGTTGCGACCGTGGCGACCGTCGAAGCTGACGGCATCGAGGACGTCTACGACGTGCAGGTGCCGGGCATCAATACCTTCGACGGTAACGGCCTGCACGCACACAATTGTGGTGAGCAACCGCTCCCGCCCTACGGCTCCTGCCTGCTCGGCTCGGTCAACCTCACCACCTTCGTGCGCGACCCGTTCGGCCCGAAGGCGCGCTTCGACTGGGAGGAATACCGCGAGGTCGTGCGCGTGTTCACGCGCATGCTCGACAACGTGGTCGAGATCAACGGGCTGCCGCTGCCGCAGCAGCGCGCCGAGATCGAGAGCAAGCGCCGTCACGGCATGGGCTTCCTCGGGCTCGGATCCACCCTGACCATGCTGAAGCATCGCTATGGCACACCCGACGCAGTCGCATTCACCGAAGAGGTCAGCCGCGAGATGGCGCTGGCCGGCTGGGAAGTCGCACTGTCGCTGGCGAAGGAAAAAGGCCCGGCGCCGATCCTGACGCAGGACTTCGCGGTCACTGGCGAGATGCTGCGCAAGCGCCCGGAGATGGTCGACGACGGCTGGAAACTCGGCGACACGATCCGCGGCCGCGTGCTGCACGCCAAGTACAGCCGCTACATGCAACGCGTCGCGACCGTGGCGCCCGAGCTGGTGCAGGAGCTTGCCGAGGTCGGTGCGCGCTTCACCCATCACACCTCGATCGCACCGACCGGCACGATCTCGCTGTCGCTGGCCAACAACGCCAGCAACGGCATCGAGCCGAGTTTCGCGCATCACTACAGCCGCAACGTGATCCGCGAGGGCAAGAAGTCGAAGGAAAAGGTCGAGGTCTTCAGCTTCGAGCTGCTCGCCTACCGTGAGCTGATCAACGGCAAGGCGATGCCGCTGTCACAGGAGCCGGAGGAAAAGCTGCCCGACTACTTCGTCTCCGCCGACGACATCAGTCCGGTCGAGCATGTCGATATCCAGGCCGCCGCGCAGAAGTGGGTCGATTCGTCGATCTCCAAGACCGCCAACGTGCCGACCGACTACCCCTACGAAGACTTCAAGGACATCTACCGATACGCCCACAAGCAGGGCCTGAAGGGATGCACCACCTTTCGCTTCAATCCGGCGGCCTTCCAAGGAGTGCTGGTGAAGGAGCATGATTTAGCCAACACCACGTATCGATTCGAGCTCGAGGACGGTTCGATGGTGGAGGCCAAAGGCAATGAAGAGATCGAGTACGATGGCGAAACGCACACCGCGGCGAATCTGTTCGATGCGCTCAAGGAAGGCTACTACGGCAAGTTTTAGGAAGGCTTACGCCACGTTCAAAACAGCGGTCGCAGTGTCGTTCCCAACGTAACCCGTGATCACCGTACCAACCATCAAGCTCACAAGACTGGAGAGGGGAACCTACCATGCATAGTGAAGGTGATAGTTCCGGCAGTTCGTTCGACCATTTGAAAGAAGGCGCTTCGCAGGTCGGCGGCGCCGTCGCCGACCTGGCCGGCGCCGTTGCGACCTCGGTCAGCAACGCGGCATCGGATGCCAAGGCAGCCGTCGAGAACACCGCGAAGAAAGTCGCCAAGACGGCGGTCAAGGCACGCAAGCAGGCAGCCCGCAAGGTGCAGGCCGTCGTCGCCAAGGCCAAGCAGATCGTGACCAAGAAGCCGGCCGCCAAAAAGGCTGCTGCGAAGAAGGCGGCGCCGGTGAAGAAGGCGGCAGCCAAGGCGGCGAAGAAAGTCGCCACGAAAGTTGCCAAGAAGGCGGCACCGGTAAAGAAGGCGGCCAAGAAGGTCGTCAAGAAAGTCGCGAAGAAAGTCGCCGCCAAGAAGGCAGCGGTGAAGAAGGCCGTCAAGAAGGTCGTCAAGAAAGTCGCCGCCAAGAAGGTCGTGGCGAAGAAGGCGGTCAAGAAGGTCGGCAAGAAAGTGGCCGCCAAGAAAGTCGCGGCGAAGAAGTCGGTCAAGAAAGTCGCCAAGAAGGCCGGCGCCAAGAAGGCCGTGAAGAAAGCCGGCAAGCGCAAGTAAGCCGAACGCCTGTTGCGTCACCGGTCGATCCGCGGCGATCGACCGGTGGCGAGGTCGTCCAGAGCCGCGACGGAGAAGCGCATGGCAACCCGCAAACGCACCACGATGTACAGCAGCGCCGGCAAGAAGTTGTACGCCGTGCGCAACGCCGACGGCTCGTTCAAGGACATCCAGACCTACGAACGCGCACACCGCGCCGACATGGCACACAAGAGCGCCGCCGAGAAAACCACTGCCGCGAAGAAGGCCGCCAAGAAACCGGCGGCGAAAAAGGTCGCGAAGAAAGCCGTCGCCAAGAAGGCGGCGGTGAAGAAGGCGCCGGCCAAGAAGGTCGCCAAGAAAGCGGCCGGGAAAGCGCCTGCGAAAAAAGCCGCCAAGAAGGCCGCTAAGAAGAAATAGCCGTCTCCACCGAGGCCGCTCCGGGCGCCGCTGCGAGCTACGCGCGGCGCCTTTCATCCCGGCTGCGGCCGTCCCCTTTCGCACCACGATCCAGGCAAGCGCATGAAGATCAGCAAGAAGATCAAGGGCTACAGCGTCGTCAAGCCCGAAGAAACCGTGAAGATCGTGCCGCCCGAGGAAGCGCCATCCAGCGCGCCGGCGGTCTCGATCGCCGAAATCATCCAGATGCACGAGAAGGTCGAGCGGCCGGAGACTCTGATCGGCGAGACCTACAAGATCAAGTCGCCACTGTTCGAGCACGCGCTCTACGTCACCATCAACGACATCGTGCTGAATGCCGGCACCGTGCACGAGCTGCGCCGCCCGTTCGAGATCTTCATCAACTCGAAGAACATGGACCACTTCCAGTGGATCGTCGCGCTGACCCGCATCATGAGCGCGGTATTCCGCAAGGGCGGCGACGTGACCTTCCTGGTGGAGGAACTCAAAGCCGTATTCGACCCGCGCGGCGGCTACTTCAAGGCCGGCGGCGTCTACATGCCGAGCATCGTCGCCGAGCTTGGCTACGTGATCGAACAGCATCTGAAGATGATCGGCATGCTGCACGACCCGGAGATGAGCGCCGAACAGCGCAGCATGATCGCCGAGAAGCGCGCGATCTACGACGCTCGCGCTAAAAAAAACTCTAGTCTGAGGGCGGACGTCGCGGGCGCAGTTGCCGCGAGCGCCCACAAAGAGGCCGCCGCAGGAGCGGCTTCTGTGGGAGCGGCTTCTGTGGGAGCGGCTTCAGCCGCGATGCCTTCCGAATCCACCGGCTTCCCCCCCGGCGCGACCATGTGCGCGAAGTGCAATACGAG
>JBDTYM010000096.1:0-12936 GCA_040005635.1 Dokdonella sp.
GCGATCTACTCGACGTTCCTGCAGCGCGCCTACGACCAGCTGATCCACGATGTGGCGCTGCAGGATCTCGACGTTCTGTTCGCGATCGATCGAGCCGGTCTGGTCGGTCCCGATGGCGCGACGCATGCGGGCAGTTTTGACCTGTCGTACCTGCGCTGCATCCCGAATATGCTGGTGATGGCTCCGGCCGACGAGGATGAATGCCGCAAGATGCTGACGACCGGATTCCTGCATCACGGCGCGGCGGCCGTGCGCTATCCGCGTGGCAGCGGCAGCGGGGTAACGGTGTCGAAGGAACTCGCCACCCTGCCGCTCGGCAAGGCCGAGCTGCGCCGACGCGGTCACGGCATCGCCCTGCTGGCGTTCGGCGCGATGGTTGCTCCGTGTGTGAAGGTGGCTGAAGCACTCGATGCGACCCTGGTCAACATGCGCTTCGTCAAGCCGCTCGACGCGGCGCTCTTGCTCGAGCTCGCCGCATCGCATGCGGCACTGGTCACGATCGAGGACAACGCGATTGCCGGTGGCGCCGGCAGCGGCGTCGCCGAGCTGCTCGCGGCGCATGGCGAGAGTGCGCAGATGCTGCATCTAGGCCTGTCGGATACGTTTCTCGAACATGCCGGCCGCGAGGAGCTCCTCGCCGGCGAAGGCCTCGACGCCGCAGGTATCGAGAACGCAGTCCGCCGCCGCTTCGGCAACCTGCTCGCGGCGCCCGCCCTGCGCAACGCGGTCTGAACCACGCCGGCAAGCGCGCACGTTGGCGGCGTGCGCTCAGCGCAGGTTGGAAAGATCCTCACCGCCAGAGCAGACGACGACATCGTCGAGATAGCCGCAGCGCGCCAGATCGATGCCGCCTTGCGCCAGATAGGCACCGATATCGTCGCTGCTGCGATACAGATAGAGCACGCCGGCTTCGTCGTGGTGTGTTATCGCATCGATGCGTTCGCGCGTGCAGTCCTTGGTGAAGCGGGCGAGATAGGCACTGTTGGTCGGCTTGTTCTGCTGCGCGGCGATCCAGTCGAATTCGAGCTCGCGAAATTTGCTGCCTGGTATCTCGCGCCCGAACAGGCCGCCACACTCGAACGATGGGAACTGGAAGATGCGTTGGTGCGTGCCGATCAGGTGCGTCCACGTCGCGACGTCGATCGTCGAAGCCGTCGCACTTACACTGGCTGCGCGCACGCCGCGTTGCATCGGCCACACGTCGACGATCTGCAGCAACGCGGCGGCGACGAGCAACCAGGCGGCACGCCGACGGTCGTAGCGATGCACGATCGCAACGATCACGGCCGCCAGCAGCGCGTAGAGGGCGACCCAAACGAAACGGCCCGAGCCACGAAATTGCGAGAACACATGCAGCAAAGTGTCCGGCAACGGCAGGCGCACGAGTTCGCGCGATCCGAGGCCGATACGATGCGAGATCGCAAACGCGAGCAACAGCAGCAGCATCGCGAACAGCACCGCGTGGCGGCGCAGATTCTTGCGCCAGTCGCGCAGCGCGGGCAGCGCGCAGGCGCACAGCAGGAACACACCGGCCCCCAGATAGGCACCTCCCTCCCACTGATTGCTGCCTTCGATGACGGTCATCTCGGTGTGCAGCAGACTTCCGCTCAGCGTCTGCGGAAACGGAATCCAGGGCGACAGCAGGTTCATCGAGTACAGGCCGTAGTCGCCGAAATCGCTGCTCGCCGCGCTGAAGAACCCACCGACGAACATCAACACGCATGCACCGGCGCCGATGCCGCCGAAGCGCAACAACACGCCGCGCCAGTCGTAGCGGCGCTCGCGCCATTGATCGAGGATGGTCGCGGCGACGAGCGCGCCGCACATCGCGGCCAGATACGGATGCACCAGCAGCACCAACGGCGGCAGCGCGCACAGCAGGATCCACTGACGCGACGTCAGCCCCGAGCGCTTGGCGCGCAGATAGCCTTCAAGCGCGAACAGGATCACGAACTGCGCCATCAACGCCGCCTGGCCGAAGCGCAGGAAGACGATCGGGAAGTAGCAGAACAGAACGACACCGGCGAAATGCGATACCGCGTCGACCACACCGAGCACCCGCAACACGCGCGACGCTGCGACCGCCTGCAACACCAGACACAGCGCGACCCCGATACCGGTATAGATTGGCGGGGCACTGCCGGCCGGCCAGCCGAGCCGATAGAGCAGCTTGGCCGGCAACGCGAGCAGCGGCAGGCTGTCGGACAGCACCATGCTGCTGCCTTCCGGGAGGTGATAGGTCGTGGTCGCGAACAGCGGAAAATGCCAGACGTCGCGCGCGAAATAGAACCAGCCGATCTCGCCTTTCGCTACGTCGCCAAACAACACCTGCCAGTACGCACCACTGCCGGAGACATAACCGGAAGCGAGCGTGAGTGCGGCGAACGCGAGCCCGAAAGCAAACGCCAGCCAGGTCAGCTTCGCGTGTGCGAGCTCACGCGATATGTCGACTCCGCCCAATACAGCCGCTGCCATTGCTGTCCCCGACATCAACGAACTGCCGCGAGTATAGGTGTGAGCGCCGCTCAGGCGCCGATCTGCGCCATGGTCACCCGCTCGTGACCTGCCTGGTCGCGAATGGAAGAGATCGCCACGCAAGCGGACGCCGTCAACAATGCCCGCACCTGCGCTGCCTGCTCCCATCCGTGTTCCAGCAATAGCCATCCGCGCGCCTGCAGATGTGCGGGTGCGGTGGCCACGATCGTACGAATCGCATCGAGACCGTCCGCACCGGAGGCCAGTGCAGCGGCCGGTTCGAAGCGCAGATCGCCCTCGTCGAGGTGGCGATCGGAAGCCGCGATGTAGGGCGGATTCGATACGATCAGATCGAACCGGCGATCGCCCAGCGCGTTGCACCAGTCTCCTTGCGCGAACTCGAGATTGGCCAGTCCAAGCCGTTGCGCATTGGCGCGCGCGACCGCCAGTGCCGCGGCGCTCGCATCGGTCGCGAGCACCCGTGCACGCGGTCGTTCGTGCGCCAGCGCCAGCGCGATCGCGCCGGAACCGGTGCCGAGATCGGCTACTGCGAAATCGGTGTCGGTGGGTATTCGCGCGAGTGCGAGTTCGACCAGCAATTCCGTCTCCGGTCGCGGAATCAGCACGGCCGGCGTGACGTCCAGATCGAGCGACCAGAACTCGCGTCGACCGACGAGATAGGCGACCGGCTCGCCGCGCATGCGCGCCTCGACAAGCGCCTCGAACCGCGCCACCTGTTCGCTGTCAGGCTCGAACTCCGGCCATGCGAACAGCCATGCGCGACGGCGCCCGAGCGCATGCGCGAGCAGCACCTCGACCTCGAAGCGTGCTTCGTCGCCCTGCAGGCGCGACGTCGCGCGCGCCAGCATTTGCCGCACATCGCTCATGGTGCGGTCGGCGCTGCCGGTGCAGGCGGCGCCTGCGCCTTGGGCACATCGACGACTGGCCTGGGTACGCTGCGCCAATAGCCGTCGCGAGTCCACGCGGCAAAGCCGCCTCGCAACCAGCCGACCAGCGCGTTCGCCAACCACAACGCCCAGGCGAGCATCGCGAGTTTGTAGATCCACAGCGGCACGCTGAGCGCGTGTGCAACAGGCAGCGTATCGGTACTGCGATCGGCAAACCAGCGCAGCGCATGGGCATTCGAACCGTTGCCGGCCACGTGCATATCCGGCGTGCCGAGCAGACCTTGCTGGACCGACGCGAGCAGGCAGATCAGCGCAACGACGGTCAGCGCGGCGAGGCCGAGTTGGACTGCATTGAACGCGCGCGCGGACGTCAGCGTGATGCGCGCGCGCCAGTCGAGCGCGAACAGCCACGCGGCGACAACCAGCAACGCGATCCACGAAAACATCGAGAAGCCGAGGCCGAGAAGGATCCATTGCCACAGTTTCAACGGCGTGCGCCGCGTGCGCGCCAGTGCGAACGCGATCAGCAGCATCACCGCCAGCTCGCTCCAATACAGCACGGCGGGACCGCTGGCCGGGCCGCCGGTCGCGAGCAGCCAGCGATCCTGCGGCAGTTCGAGGGCGAGCGCGATGTTCGCGGCCGGCAGTCCGAGTGTGATCGCCGGCGTGCCGGTACTGAACGCTGCCGCTGCGTTCTCGCGCAGGCGTATCTCAAAGCTCTGCGTCCCCGGAACGACCGGAAGGCTCAGCTTGCCGTCCTGTGGGCGCAGGTTGAGCGTCGTGCCGTCGCGGCTGACGCCGAGCACTTCGGCGGCAGCCGGCAAGGTGATCGCCTGTTCGCCGCCCTGGCTCGCGCGCAGGTTCAGGATCAGGGTCGAATCCGTCGCGCGCTGCCCGACCGCGTGCGTCAGGCGCACGCCATCGATCGCACGCGTCGCGCCCTGCACAGCCGCCGGCCGCGTAATCTTCAAGTTCAGCTTTTCGCCGGGCAAGGGATGGAACTCGAAGTTGCGGTAGTCGTGCGCTTCCTCTGGCGATTGCATCGAAACGCCGGGCACGCCGGAGAATTCGACATGCCAGGTCGGACTGACCAGTACGCGCCAGACTTCGGCATGATCGCTCAATGCAGGCGCAGTCAGACTCAGCGTCTCGCCCTTGTCGAGGGTCGATTGCCAGTCCGCCTGCTGCGCACCGTTCGCGATCGCGACCGTCACGCGCGCATTCTCGACCTTGAGGCCGGCCGTCGACACATGCTCGCCAGCGAGCAGCGGTATCGCCACCGCAAAACCGCCCTCGTTCGGCGCCAGACGCTGCACGCTGGTTCGCACATGCCAATCGAGACCGAGATCCACCGAGCGTTCCACGTGCACGAACGGCGCAAACTGCTGCGCGGTGTTCGCTGCGGGCGTATCGGTCGACGCGCGCGCACGCACCAGTGTCAGCGTTTCGGTCAACGGGCGATCGTCGGCGATGCCACTCGATTCCCAGCCGTCGCCAATGAACTCCGCGCGCATCGGCCGCAATGGAAACGCGAGCGCGATCTTGTCGGCACTCGACGCGAACACGAGCTCGACGCGATGCACGCCACGCGGCAACGCGATCCACAGCGCTTGGCCATGACGTGCGACGGCATCGGTCGCGACGCCGTCGATCGTCAGGCTGCGCAAGCCGAGCGTCTTCTCGTCGAACGGCAGCGGCAAGGCGATGCGCTCGGCCGCATGCGCTTCCAGCACCACGCGGATCTCGTCGGCATGCGCCGACACCGCGGCTTTCGCGATCGTCGCACAGCTCGGCGCGCATTTCGCCGCTTCCGTCAGGTGCGTGCGTAGTTCGCTCAGCAGGCTGTCCGGCGGAAATGCCTGCGCCTGTGCGGGCCGAGCCGCACCGAGCGAGACGGCTCCGAGCGTTGCCATCAACAGTCCGGCCGCTGTGCGCGGAATGCGCATGCGCAGGGCAGGCAGCAGCAGGCGCGCGAGCAGCCAGGCCAGCAAGGCGACCAACACGATGCGCAGCGGTCGCACCAGCCACGGCGGCGCGATCAGCAGATGCACTTCCTGCGTGGGCAACACCGGGCCGCTCCAACTGAGCGCGTAGCGCCGGCCGAGATTCCAGCCAGGCTCGCCCGCGCCGGTTTGCACGACGGTCGATTCGCTGTAGTGATCGATCAGGTCGAGGCGGCGGATATTCGAGCCAGTAACGGTGATGGTTTCGAGCTGGTCGTTCGGCGCGTCGGTTTTTTTCGCGGCGCGCGCAGCACGATGCTTGAACGAACCGCCTTTATCGTCCAGTACCGACGCTTCCGCCTGTGATGCTGGCGCCGGCGATGCCAGCGCAGGAGGCGGAGCTGCTGCCGGAACTGCCGACTCGACTTGTCCTTGTGGCTGGGACACAGCCCCGAATTCGTTGTCTCGGGCTGCGCCGAAACCGCCGAGCGCAAAGCCGCCCTCGTTTTCAAGCTGCGGATGCAAGGCATAGCGCAACTGGTCGGCAACGAACGGCAGCGCCACCACCACGAACAACAGCAGCGCTGCCCGCTTGAGCCATTCGACTGCGGTTGCCAACCGACCGATCGGCAGCGCGCGCACGATCAAGGCGAGCGCGATGACCGCGAGCAGGCTCCACAGCGGCGATCCGGTTTCCTGGTAGCCGAGCACCAGATAGGCCGCCGTCGCCACGCCGCCGATCGCGCCAAACAAACGCCACGCGAGCAGCGTGAGCACGGCCGCGACGAACACGTCGAGCAGCGTCCACGCGGAAATCCAACTGCCAAGCGCGCGATCCGAGCCCGGCGCGCCGAGCAGGCGATAGCCATTCGGCAGATGCAGGATCGTGTCGACGCGATCGAAGCTGTCCTGCCAGCCGGCAATCGGCAACGTTGCGCCGGCTCGTTCGATGCGCAGGCCGGCTGCAAGGTCGACCGCTGGCGTCCGCCATTCGACGCCGCTCAGCGCAGGCGTGGCGCCACGCGTGACCAGCAGCGGTTCGTTGTTGTCGCGGTAAGCGATGCCGACCGCGTCGGCGCGCTCGAGTGCGAACGGTGTTGCCGCATCGAAGCGCCAGCCTTGCAGCATTTCACCTTGCACATGATCGCGCGCGAACCAGCCGCCGCCGTCGAAGTCGAGCCACATCTCGCGATCGAGGCTGAGCCGGTTGCGGTCGTCGGCGGCGAGGCCGCGCGAGCGCTCCTCGATCGTCAGCGTGGCGCCATCGGCCAGTGCGAACGCCGGCAGCGCTTTCCAGTCCGACGGCACGTTGCTCTGTCGCGGATCGACCTGCAGCGCGCTGCTCGCCGAGGTCACACGCAAACGCGGCGCGGCGGCGTAGCTCCAGATTTCCTGCTGCGGCCACGGCGCGGCCGGCAGACGCGCCGTCGCCTGCGTCAACGGCGCGCTCGCACGCGCCTCCAGGGTCAGCGTGGCATTGCCCGGCTGCACGCGGATGCGCAGGCGGCCATCGGCGTCCAACCGCGCCGGCCATTCGCCGACCAGCGAAAGCGGCGCGAAGCCCTCGGGCAGCGCCGGACCGATGATCTCCTCGCGTGCCTGACCGGACGCATACACTTCGATCACGCTGGTCAGCTCGGCTGGCACGCCGTCGGTCAGGCGGCGAAACACGCGCAACTCGATGCTGTCGGCTTCCGGTGTCTCGATGCTGGCGCGACCGAGACTGAGTTCGTCACCATCGCGCTGCGCCGGCACGATGGGTTTGCCATCGATGTTCAGTGCAACCAACCCCAGCGTCTGCGGCACGCGCAGGGTTTGCGGACGCTCGCGCCAGGGAATGCGCGCGCGAAGCTCGTGGCTTCCGACGACGAGGCGCACCATCGGTCCGCTGTGATCGACGACCGCGACCGGCTGTCCGTCCAGCATCACCTGCTGCGGCCAGTGCTCCGCATCGCCTGGCAGCGGCACCCATGAGTCCGCATCGACGCGCCAATGCTGCACGACGGCTGCTCCACCCGCTTCCGCGCTCAACGACAACACGCCGGGCCACGCGCAGAGGAAATCGCCTTGCGCATTGCCGGGTTTGCCGGCAATCAGCGGGCAGATCCGATATTCCTGGCCTTGCAGCACCCAGCCGCGCCACGGTTCCAGCGCCGCCGGAACCGCCGACTGCGCCTGGGCGGCGATCGCCGACAGCAGCAGCATGAGTGAAACGAACCGTTGCAGGAACACACGCATAAGCACTCCTTGCGTCGAAGACGGCGACATGCAACGAACCAATAGGCTGCGCGGGGTTGCCTTCCTTCAGGGGACGAGCACCCGCCACACCTGCTCCAGACACGCCAGCACGAATCCGGCCAGGAAGAACAGATAGCTGTAGCGCAGGTAGCGATACTTGCGGTGCGCCAGATACCAGCCGAGCGAATACAGGTCGTTCGCCATCGTCGAATACACCGAACCGTCCGGCTTCAGCGCACGCGCGATCTCGGCCAGAAAGCGTTCGCGCGACAATTCGGCAAAGTGGCCGAAGAACAGCACGTTGAAGCCTGTCGGCAGCTGACCGTCGGAGCGGATTTTCAGCGCGCGGTACTTCGGCAACACAGCGAGAATCGCGAGCAGCAAAGCGACCAGCGTGCATCCGATCAGAGTCAGCACGGAAACGCGCAGCGCCGGATCATCGATGCGGCCGAGCGAGAGCGTCAGCACGATCGAAGACACCGTGATCAGGATGTTCGCCTTGATATCGGCCATGTTCGACAGCGCGACGTGATGCTGCTGCGCCGTGCGCAGGATCGCATCGCCCGTATTGCGCTCGGGGATGCGTGCGAACTCTTCCGCTGCCGAAGAACCCTCTTCCATCGCCGTCCCCGTCGCCCCTGTTGCGGCGCATCTTAGCAAGCCGCGCGGGAACGCTCGGCGCGGGCGTGCATTCCCTTCGCCCCGCCCACGCCGCCGGCCAATGGCTTGCCGCGATGGCGGACATCCTGCGCCGGCAACGGGACGCGATTGCTTCAGCGCGTTCGCGCGTGCGTCTCGCCCCAGCCCGCGAGACCTTTCGCACCGATATGCTGATGCAACGCCGCGCATTGGCGGATGTCCTCCAGCGTCTGGCCGAGGCCGCGTTCACCACCGATCAGATCCTTGATGCGCGGCACGAAAAATGCGGACAACTCATCGGCTGACTCGCCGCTGCAACGACCTTTTGCGAGGCTGCCGGGCAGTCCGGATTGCGCGAATGCAGGCAGGCGCTGCCGGTACGCTTCGTAGTGATCCTCGAGCCACTGCCACGTCGCGGCGCGATTCTCCGGCTCGTCCATCTGTGCGCGGTACAGACGCGACATCTCGCCGATCTGCACCGCCGCGGTCAGGCCGATATCGCGCGCGCGCGCGCTGAGCGCGGGATCGCGCGTCGCCCCGAGCGCACCCAGCAAGGCATAACGCTGCGCGGTGTCGTGATTGCGCGCGAGCTCGCGCTGCACGTCATCGAATGCAACGGCGCCGCCGTCCTGCACGGCCACCTTCAGTGCGATGCCGAGCAGGTCGGCGTCGGCACGCGTGAGATCGGCGCTGCCCTCGCCATCGAGGCCGAGCGCACTGCGCCCCTGCCGCGCGAGTTCGCTCCGCGTGACAGGCTCGCGCACGACGAGTGCGAGGAACTGCGCGAGACGCGTGCGCAGCGCGGTCACGGTGCCGGCCTCGCCATCCTCGCGCCGATAGCCGAGCTGGCGCAGACGCGGTCCATACAGATGGACCGCATAGGCATCGAGCAGAGGCCGCGTCGTCGCGTCGCCGAGTTGCTCGCGAATCCATTCGAGCGTCGGCAGCAAGGCGGTCGCAACCTGCGGCAACTCGGCAATCGCCAGCGACGGCATCGCGTCGAGGATGACCGCAGGGCCAATCTCGCCACGCCGGAATTCGCTCGCCAGCGTATCGGCATAAATCATCTGCTCGGGTGGTGAAAGCTGCTGCGTGGCCGCGCCGAGCTTGCCGAGATCGGCCGCCGCCAGATCGAAGCGGTAGTAGCCTCGCGCGTCCGCATTGGGCAGGTACCAATCCGGACAGCCGCGATCAAGCGCGAAAGTCTGAGCTTCTTGTTCGAGCAGAAAACATTGCGTATCCGACTTCGCGCCGTGCCCCAAGCGCGTGCAGACCGGCACACCCCAGCGCGGGTCCTCCTTGCCAAGAACGCCGTACGGCAGGTAGCGCGACTGCGCCAGTCTCAACGAAGCGCTGCCGTCCTTGCAGGTCAGCTCGCTGCGGATCAATGGAACGCCCGGCTGATCGAGGAAGCTGTGCATCGCCTTGCGCAGGGTTTCGCCCTTGCCGCTGACTTCGGCAATGGTCGCGATCAGATCGTCGGCGCTGCCGCTGCCGAATGCATGCCGCGCAAGATACGTGCGCATCGCCCGCCGAAACACGTCGTCGCCGAGCCAACTCTCGAACATCCCGAGGATGGCGGCACCCTTTTCGTAGGTGATGCCGTCGAACGCAGTCTCTATATCGCCACGCCCGAGGATCGGCTGGCGCACCTTGCGCGCGCTCAGCAGGCTGTCGTTGTCCATCGCGCCGAGATGGGCCTCGAGCGCTTCGAGGGCGCCGAAGTATTCCGGATGCAGGGCCACGGTCGCCTTGGCCTGCGCCCAGGTCGCGTACGCCTCGTTGAGCCAGATGTCGTCCCACCAGGGGACCGTGACCAGATCGCCGTACCACTGGTGCGCGATCTCGTGTGCGTTGATGTTGAAGACACTGCGATAGGAGTCTGCCGCGGAATGCTCATCGAGCAGCAGATAGGCGTCGCGGTAAATGATCAGACCGGCATTCTCCATCGCGCCGGCGGCAAAATCGGGCGCGCCGAGCAGGTCGAGCTTGTCGAACGGGTAAGGCTGCGCGGTGTAGTCCTCGTAGAACTTCACTACCGCGGGCGTCTGCGCGAGCACCCAGGCGAGCCGCTTCGCGCTGCCGCGCGGGCCGATGCCGCGCAATGGCACCGGTTGGGCGCGCACCGCGTTCGCTGGAATCGGCGGCGCATCGACAACTTCCCACGGACCCACCGCGAATGCGACGAGATACGTCGGCAATGGCTTCGTGGTCGCGAAACGGAGTGTCTTCCACTCCGCATCGCCGGGGGAAGTTTGGCCGAGCGGCAGCGTATTCGCGATCGCGACGTCCTGCTTCGGGACCGTCAGCGTGATGTCGAACGGCGTCTTGAAGCGCGGTTCGTCGAAGCCCGGAAACGCATAGCGCGCACTCACCGGCTCCATCTGCGTGACGGCGTAACTGTCGTCGCCGACCTTGACCTTGTAGACGCCTTCGAGCTGGCCGTTGAACGGCGCGCTGTAGGTGAACGCGAGTTCGATCTCCTGCGCCGCCAACTTGCGCCCGAACCGCACTTCGAGCACGCCGCTGTCGTCGTGCGCGATCGTCTTCGCGGCGATCGGCTGACCAGCTGCATCGGTCGCGACCGACCGGGTGATGTCGAGCTTCTGCGCGTGCAGCCAGACATGGTCGCTCGCCTTTGCAAGCTTCACGCGGATGCGCGCTTCGCCGTCGAAGCGATCCTTGCGGGGATCGATGGTCAGGTGCAGTGCGTAACGCAGCGGCGTCGCGTCGTCCGGCAACTTTCCTGTCGGCACCGCAGCGGAGGCGGCGGCGGACCCAGGCGTTGCGCAGAGCACAAACAGCAATGGCAGAAGTGTTCGGAGCATACGGATCACGGCGATTCCCTCGAAGCGACGCCGTACCTGACCATGGCTCGACGCGCAGCGCATGCGGCAGAGGTCATGCCCTTGCGCGATGCCTCGTACGGTCGCTGAGTTTGGCGATGCCGCAGCGCCAGACGCGCATTGATCGAAAGCCGCGTTGGTGAGCCTGCGCCAAGGCAGCACGATATTACCTTCAGTGCAGTCCAGTCGCCGCGCTGAATCGTGCCGCGAACGGCTGCACGCGATGACGGCCGCGGATCTGCGCCATCGCCGAGGGCTGCGCCGCACATGCCTGGCCGCCCTGCTCAATCACTGCCGCCGATGCGATCGGCCGCTGGCGCTCCTGCACGCCTCTACGCGGCCGTATCAGGACCCTTTGCTTCGATGCGCGCGTCGAAACAGCGCAAGGCGCGCCGTCAGCGCGCCTGTCGGCTTCAGGCCGCCGCAGCCAGAGCCGGTGCCGCTGCCTTGGCCTGCTCGAGCGTCACAGCGACCGCATGCAGCACGGCAGCGATGCGCGCGGCACTCTGGATGGCCAGCGCCGGCACGTTGTGCTTCTTCAGCGTCTTCTCGTGCGATTCGATGCACATGCCGCAGCCGTTGATCGCCGAGACCGCGAGCGAGGCGAGTTCGAAGTCGACCTTCTCGGCACCGGGATTCGCCATCACGTTCATGCGCAGGTTCGTGCGCATCGTGCCGTATTCCGCATCGCCAACCAGATGGGTGAAACGATAGTAGACGTTGTTCATCGCCATGATCGCAGCAGCGGCGCGTGCAGCGTTCGTCTCCGCTTCGGTCAGCGTCGTGGCGAAGCGCTGCACGATCGCACTCGTCAGCGGTTCGTAGCGCGAGGCGATAGCGCTGGAGATCGCGATGATCGCGATCTGCTTCGGATTGAGGCCGGGCGCGCCTGACTCGTTCAATACCGAATCGAGATTGAGGCGCAGATCCTTCGCGTAGTCGGGCAGTTGGCCCTTGATGTCATCGAGGCTCATTGGAAATCTCCTTGGCCAAACTCCGTCCGTAGGGGCGGAGCTTGATCGTGTAGGTGGGCGGCGACTGCGGGGGTCGCCGCCCGGATCGGCAACGCACGGGGGAGTACAAACTGCGTTGCCGCTCAAACGTGAAAGGCAGCGTCATGCTGCCCGCATGGACTTACGGTTTACGCAACTTTCAGCGTGTCCTGGCCGTTCTGCCAGTTGCACGGGCACAGCTCGTCGGTCTGCAGCGCGTCGAGTACGCGCAACACTTCCTGCGGGTTGCGGCCAACGCTGCCGTCGGTCACGTAGGCGAAGCGGATGATGCCTTCCGGGTCCACCAGGAAGGTCGCGCGCTTGGCGACGCCTTCTTCCTCGTCGAGGATGCCGAGCGAGGCCGACAGACGCTTGGCGGTGTCAGCCAGCATCGGAAACGGCAGGTCGCGCAGGTCCTTGTGATCCTTGCGCCATGCCAGATGCACGAACTCGCTGTCGGTGCTGGCGGCGAGGACCTGGGTGTCACGGTCCGCGAACTGGCTGTTGAGGTCGCCGAAACCCTTGATCTCGGTCGGACAAACGAAGGTGAAATCCTTCGGGTAGAAGAACACCAGCAACCACTTGCCCTTGTAGGTGTGGTTGGTGATCGGGGAAAACGCCTTCTCGAGGCTTTCGATCGAAACAGTGGCCTTGAGATTGAATTCGGGGAACTTGTCGCCGACGGTCAGCATGATGAACTCCTGAGCAGGGGTTGGGTGGTTGGAGAGTGAAACGAATGGGCGCTTTGCGCGCCGACAGCAGCAAGATAAGGATCGCGCATCGATATTACAAATCAATTGTTGATATTGTTTCGATAGAGTGCTTCAATCGCTGCAGCCATGAACCTGCGTGATCTCCGTTATCTGGTCGCCCTCGCCGAACACAAGCATTTCGG